>CBFGLP010000782.1:0-8748 GCA_965649595.1 uncultured Myxococcales bacterium
AGATCCCGCCCGGACCGGTCGGCGAGCGTGGCGAACGATTGCTCGAGCACCTACAGCGATCGCCGATCTAGAGCGCTGGCTTGCGACAGACGAACACCTGGACTTCTTGGATCTCGCGCTGACGCGAGACGTCGAGGTCCAGGTGTTTGTCTGTCGCAAGCCAGCGCTCTAGATCGGCGATCGACGTAGGTGCTCGAGCAATCGTTCGCCACGCTCGCCGACCGGTCCGGGCGGGATCTCGATCAGCTCATATCCGGCTGCGCGGTAGAGCTGGGCGAGGCGCTCGTTGATCGCCACGGCCTCTGCGATCCGCTGCGCGGGCGGCTTGCCCCAGCGCGGGCGCTGTAGCTCCGGCATGACCGCGAATAGAAATACTTGGGTATAACGGGCGATCGCTGTCCATGCCGGGATTTGGGCATCGTCACCGGCGTTGCGCAGGAGCATCTCGATCGGGTCGAGATACCCGCGCTCGAGGATGTCGCCCGGCTCGGCCGCGCGCTCGATCGCTCGCTGCTCGTCGAGCACCAGCTCGGCGAACTCGACCGGGCGGCACATCGGGCAGAAGTGGTCGGGGTCGGCGATCCGAGAGAAACCCTGGCCGGGTGGGTGACCGAGCTTGCGCTCGCCGAGCAGATCCAGCGCGCGCAGGTGGGCCTCGCTGTGGATCCGGACGCCGTGATGCTCGCGCAGCCACTCGAGCGTGGTCGTCTTGCCGCAGTCGAACGCGCCGGTGACGACCACGACGGGCGTCATGGGATCAGCCACCACACGCTCCCGGGGCCGCGCTCGACTGGGCAGCCGAGCTGATGGGAAAACCGGTCGACGGCCGCGATCACGCCAGGGTGACGCTCGGAGTAATCGTGACCGGCCAAGCTGCCGCCGGCGCGCAAGCAGGGCCGCCAAGCGGCGAGGTCGGCCGCGACGGCGTCGTGGTCGTGCGAGGCGTCGAGGAACACGAGGTCGACCGTGCCGGCGCCGACGCTGGCAGCGGCCTCGAGCGAAGCCTGGCGTCGACAGTCCGGGATGACCCCGAGCGCGGCGAGGTGGGCACGAAACTCGGCCTCGATGTCGCGCGCGGCGAGCAGCTCGCGATACGCAGCGTCGAAGCGATCGCTCGAGCCGGCCCAGCTGTCGACGCAGATCAGCTCGGCGTTGCGGGCCTCGCAGAGCCGCGCGACGTAGGTGGTGCTGCGCCCGAGCCAGCAGCCGACCTCGACGATCCGCCCACGGGCTCCCGGCCCGAGCGCGCGCTCGACCAAGCCGCGATAGGCCATTCCTTCATCGGCGCGAAACCAGCCCGAGGGCAAGGCGAGCTTGTGGATCGGGAAGATGGCGCGCAGGGCCGCGAGCTTGTTGGTCGGATCGCGGAATCGATACTCGTTCTTGCACGGCAAGGGCTCGAGAGCCGTGGCCGCGTAGACCAAGAGCATCGGGTGGTCTTTCAGCGCGAACTTCTTCAGCGAGGTCGATGCGCTCGGGTTCGCCTCGTCGATGCGATTTTGCTCGGGCGTGGTAGCGAGGATCACGTCGACGTGGGCGAGTGCGGGATCGTGCTCCCAGCGAAGATCACCAGAATGCCCCGCGCGGTCGGTCCCGAACTCGAGCACCCGAGCGAGCTTGTCCTGCTCGCTCGCCCGCAGCAGCACTGGCTCGTCGATCGCTAGCCGCTCGAGCTCGACGCGCAGCTCGTCGAGCAGCAGCAGGTTGTCGCCGAACCAGGGCAGCGGCGCTCGTAGCATGGGTTACTCCGCGGGAGGCCCGAGCACGCCGTCCCAGGGCTGCCAGGTCGAGGCGAGCTTGGCGTTGGGGTGGAAGATCAGCTCGTGGACGATCCCCGGCATCGTCCGCTTGGTCCGCTCGAGCTGGGCGAGGTCGGCCTCCTCGAACACCACGTCGATCCCACGATAGCGCCAGACCTCGACGTAATAGTAGTAACCGACGATCTGCCGCTGAAACGCGAAGTCGGGGGCGTCGCTGATTGCATCGAGGATCGGCTCGAGCTTGGTGCGGCGAAGATCGCTGAACGCGACCACGAAGTTCTCGGCGACCGTCGCCCGATCGACGTGCATGAGCTGACGGAAGATCACGTTGTCGACCCCGATCGACTCGGCGAAGTCGAGGTAGCTGCGGATGCCCGCGAGCGAGTCGATCGCCCGCTCGACCAGCACGCAGGACAGCCGCACCCGGCAGCCGCCGGCGCTCGCGGTCGCTACGACCTCCCGCAATTGCTCGACCGAGAGCCCCTCGCGAAAGACCATCAGCCGGGCGTTGTGCTCGTGGTCCGGGTGCGCGCGGCTGATGTTGAGGTGCTGGACGCCGCCGGCGACGATCCGATCGATCAGCCGCGCGCCGGCGTGGACGTCGAGCAGGCCGGAGCCGTTGCTGGTCAGCGAGCGCCGCTTCGAGGGGAACCGAGCGCAGAGCTCGAGGATCCGCGCCAGGCGTGGGTCCTTGCTCGGCTCGCCGCCGGTGATCGAGATCGTCGGCTGCAAGGGTCGCAGGGCCGCGAGGCTGCGCTCGAGCGCGTCGAAGTAGAGCCCGTCATCGGCCTCGATCGTGCGCTGCTGCTCGAGCACGCGCCCGCGCGAGGCGGGCCGCAGCTCCTCCACGCAGAACCGGCAGCGGGCGTTGCAGACCTGCGCGCTGTAGATCGAGAAGTTGGCGTTGGCGTAGACCTCGACCGGCTGACCCCAGAGATCGAGCGTCAGGGTCCCGCCGGCGCTGCTGTTGGCGGCGAGATCGAAGGCCGCGCTCTTGCGGCGCCGCCACTCGTCGACGAACGCTGCGCTCATGGCAGCACCCGCATCGCCTCCGAGCGGTGGATCAGATCGGCACCGTGGGTGCTGCCGTCGGGGTTGACGAGCGTGAAGTTGGTCCCGACCACGAAAGGGCGCTCCCACTCGCGCTCGCTGGCGAACCCGTAGGCCTGCAGGAAGAACACGTTGGCGAGGTCGAGCAGGCCAGCCTCGGCGACCGCGTCGCAGACCCACGCGTCGCGGTCGGGCGCGTCGGGGCGCAGCCGGACGTTGAGGACCAGCTCGCGCTCGGCACCGAGCGCGCCGAGCTGCTCGTACAGATCGATGGCGAGGTCGAGCAGGCCGCGATCACGGGCGAGCAGGTGATGGTTGATCGAGAGCTTGATCGTCAGCGGTGCGCCGAGCCGCTCCAGCCACTCGCGCAGCTCGGTGCTCGTGCGAGGTAGCACCACGCCGTTGGTCACGATCACCACGCGGGTGCAGCTCGGGTTGGCGCGCGCGAGCGCGACGAGCTCGAAGAACTCGGGGTGGAGCGTCGGCTCGCCACCTTCGAGCTGGACCTCGAAGGGACCCTCGCTCGGGAAGCTGGCCAGGTAGTCGGCGATCGACAAGAACGTGCCGCCGCGCGGTGACGAGTAGGTGCTGCACCACGGGCACGCGCGGTTGCAGTGGTTGGTCGTCGCGACGTAGACGCGGTGAGGCCGGGCGACACTCGGGCGATCGAGCGGGAGCGTGCCCGTGAGCGTGAGGTTCTGCGGACGCAGCTCGACCCTGGGCATCTCGAGCTGGCTTAGCCCTTGGGCTGCTGAAAGTCGAAGGGCAGATCGAAGATGATCGGGATCCCGGCCGAGGGCAGGGTCCACGTGCGGATCTGCTTGGCCGCGCAGCTGGCCACCCCGTTACCGACCTCGTCCTTGCCGACCTCGACCCGCTTGACCACGCCGTCTTGGTCGATCGAGATCGTGAACACGACCTTGCCGGCGAGATCCGGCTTGGCGATCAGGGCTTCGTTGTAGCAGCGCTGCAGATCGCTGACCTTGCCGGTGATCGCCGAGCGGATCGCCGGGGTCATCTTCGACTTGGTCAGCTCGGGCTCGGGCAGCGGCTCGGCGGGCTTGGGCTGCTCGATCGGCGCCGGTGGTGGTGCGGCCTCGGCGGGTGCGGGCGCGGGCGTGGTGCCGGCGGGGGCAGGGGTCGCGCCGGCGGGAGCAGGGGTCGTGCTCGCAGGGGCTGGCGCGGACGAGGGCGCTTCGCCGCCCGCCAGCTTGGTGTTGAGGTCGGCGAAGGGGGTGAGGCCGCTGGAGGGCTTGGCCGCGGGCGCGGGCGCACCACCTCCGCGCACGCCCGTGAGCCCCGAGCCGCGCGAGCCGCTGGGGCTCGAGCCACGGCTCGTTGGGGTCGTGACCGGAGCCGGTGCGACGGCGCTCGCGGCTGGGTCAGCGAGCGCGGGATCGGTGGGCAGCGGCTCGAGCGGGGCAGGGGGCGAGGGTTGAGGCTGCTGGGCGGGCGGCGCTGGAGGCTGCTGCAGCGCTTGCTGATCTCCAGTCGCGGGGAGGTGTTTGTCGTCCTTGTCGAACGCGATCACGAGCAGCGCGATCGCCAAGACCCCAGCGATGCCACCGAGCACCCACGTGGCGGCTTGATTGCGGCTCTGGGTCGGCCGCATCGCGATCAGCGAGTCGCGGCTATCGTCGGCGTCGTCGTCCTCGTCCCAGGCACGAGCGCGGGGCTTGGCTCGCCGCTCGTTCGAGCGCGCGCGCGTGCTCGCGGGCGGTCGGCGCTCGCGGGCGCGTGGGCGCGGGGGCTCGTCGAGGTCGTCGTCGAAGCCATCGACGAGCTCCGGCTCGACTGGGTCCGCGTGACGACGCTCGCCTCGCTCGGCGAGCTCGTCATCGTCATCATCGAGCTCGTCGGGGTCATCGAGATCATCGTCGCGGTCGTGGCGACGGCTCGGCTGCGGACGCGGATCACCGACGCGGGGCTCGACGGAGCGAGCTGCGAAGCGCGGATCGCTGGCGCGGGGATTGGCGGAGCGTGGATCGGCGAATCGTGGATCGGCGAATCGCGGGTCCATCACTCGTGGATCAATCAAGCGAGGATCGATCCCCCATCCCGCCCCGATCAACGCCTGGGGCCCCAGCTCGACCAGCGCCCCCGCCTCGGCTTGGCCGTTGCGCCGCAGCACCGTGACCGCCGAGCGGATCGCCTCGCGTACGGGCGAAGAGAACTCCATCTCGCGGCGGAGGCTGTCGAGCTCGCGCGGGAGCGGTATGCCGAGCGCCTCGAACTCGACGATCTCCGCGGCCCGGACCTCGGGATCGACGTCGGCGGTTAGCGGTCCAGCCTCGCGCCAGCGCTCGTACTCGAACGCATCTTCGGCTGCCAATAGCAGGATGTCGCGCGCGTGCATTCAATACCCCAGCTTGCCTAGCTCGAAGCCGAGCATGGTTCGAAACGCTCGCAGGGCGCTGGCGAACTCGCCTTCGCTCTTGCGGGCCAGCATCGGTGACGCGGACTTGAGCATGCGGGCGCACTCGCGACCGCTGCGGACGTCGAGGCTCGCGCCCTCCTCGACCAGCGCGAGCCAGGTGTGGGCCAGCTCGCGCACGTCGGGGTTGTGGCTGTGGGTCAGCGCTCGCAGCACGGCGTCGACGGCCTCGGCGAGCTGGTTTGGATCGGCGGCCTCGAGCCGCCGCAGCCCGACCGGCCGTCGCTCGGGGCCCGACTCGAGCTCGTCACGGCGCAGCGCCACGAAGGTAGTGACGAACGCCCGCAGCGATCCTCGCAGCTCGAAGTCGGGTGCGGTCAGGCGGACGAGCAGGCGCGAGCGCAGCGGTCCAACGACGGGATCGAGCCGGCCACGCGCGTCGGAGATGCCCGCGATGTCCAGCTCGCGCACGACCTCGCGGACCAGCTCGTCCAGCACCCGCACCGCTGCCCGATCACCGGCTCGAATGGCGGCCAAGAGCTGCGCATCGCGAGGAGATGGCATGAGCCGGTTCAGTATAGGAGCCGATCGGCCGCGCGTCTCGGCGGCCTGGATCACGGCGACATGGATCACGCGGGTATCGCTGGCCAGCTCGGGGTCTGGCTCCACGTTCGTCGACGCTCTCGAGACGAGAGCGCCGGACCACCGAGGGGTGGTCCGGCGCGCTTGGACTGCGGTTGGTGGCGCTCGTCAGCGCCAGTGGTTCGAGCGGCCCAGGTCCTGCCAGCGGACCAGCGCGATCCGGCGCGTGCCCGGCTCGAGCTGCAGGTTGAAGCGCTCCCGGGCTCCCGTGGCGGTCTGGATCTCGAGCACGGCCCGCACCGGGTCCTCGCTGGTCGACTGCGGCCGCGTCACCTCGATGAGCACGTCGCCGCTGATCTCACGCAGGGTCATCGTCTCGACCCGCTCGCCGCCGTCGAGTTGTTCGCGCACCCGCACCAGCTCCGGTCGCATGACCGAGAGGCGCCGCGCCTTCTCGTCGACGAACGCGATGTCGAGGTTCTCGGCCGCGCTCCAGCGCAGCTCGGCTCGCAGGTCCGCGAACGAGTGCAGGCTGCTGGGGCGCCGCTCGACGCCCTGCACGATCTGCGACTCGGCCTTGGTCAACGCCTTCGCAGCCTTGCCGCTCAGCCGCCCGCGCGCGGCGGTCAGGACCTCGCGCGCATCCGCGGCCCGCCCGGCCTCGGTCAGGCACTCGATCAGATCTACGGCGGCCTGTGTGTCGGCCGGGTCGATGCTGACCAGCGCCTCGCGGTGCGAGCAGGCCCGCTCGAAGTCACCGGCCAGGCGCAGCGCCTCGGCCTGGCGTTGGTGCAGCTTCTTCGAGAAGGGCTCGACCTCGACGGCGCTGTCGTAGGCGCGTAGGGCCAGCGGATCACCAGCCGCAGCGAGCAGGTCGGCGTGAGCGAGCAGAGCCGGCGCGTGGTCCGGGTCGGCGGCCGCCCAGGCGGCGGCGAAGGCCAGCGCGTCGCTATCCCCGGCGCGCACGGCCTTGCGGACCAGCTCGCGGTGGGTCTTGCGCTCGCTCGGGTCGGCGTCGCGCTTGATCTTCAGGGCCGCGATCACCTGCCGCTGCTTGTCGCTCGCACCAGTGACCGCGCGGATCTCCATGACCGGCGGACGCCACTTACCCTGGCGACCGCCGTCCCAGCCACCGCCCCAGTCGTTCCACGGGTCCGAGATTCCGTTGACCGGCTTGCTGCTCTTCTTGGTCTTGGTCCCGCTGTCGGGGGCCGGGGCGAAGCCACCGCTGCCACTTTGCGAGCCACCGCCACCGCCGATCGAGCCCTCGTCGAACGCGGGCTCGCCCTCGAAGTCGTCGAAGCTGCTCTCGCTCCGCTTCTTCTCGTCGGCTGGGGCCGGGGCGAACTGGTTGTCGAACGAGCCATCGCCGCCGCTGAAGTCGTCGAAGTCCGACTTCGCGGGCTTGGGGGTCGGCGCCTGCTCGGCGCCGCCCTTGTCCTTGGCCGCCTCGCTCGTGGCCTCGGCCTCTTCGACCGGGCTCGCCGCGCGATCGCTCGGATCCGGCAGCGGTGCGCCGCCGCTCGGCGCGGTCGGGGTGGTCGTCGGGAGGTTGCCGGTCCAGGTCGTCGTGTCCTCGGCCTTGCGAGCGACGCCGAACTCCCGATACATCGCGTCGTTCTCGAGCACGAGCAGGGCGGTCCAGCGCGAGAGCACGTTGAAGTCGCGCGAGAGCGAGACGATCTGGTCCTTGGCGCTCGCGCCCTGGGTCTGGGTCAGGAACGCGATCTGCTGGTGCGCCCAGGTCCGCGGCAGGTGAGCGTGCACGCCGACGTCGTCGGTCGAGTACTCGGCGTCGAGCATGATCTGGAACGCCTCGTCGACCTCGCCGCTCGGGCCACGGCCGCGCAGGCGGATGTCGCCGCGCAGCGAGCTGGCCTGACCCTCGGCCAGCTTGCCGACCAGCGTGATCGTGTCGCCCGGTCGCAGCGAGGGCAGCTGCTTGGGGTGCACGTCGACGAGCCCGGGCGGGAGCTCGAGCGCGAGATCGCGGGCGACCGGGACCTGGGCGCGCAGCCGCAGCTCGCGAGCGAGGCGCTCGAGATCGTCGCGCGCGTCGGCTTGCAGCACGTCGCCGCCGCTCTTGCGGGCGAGGTGATCGAGGACCAGCAGATCCGAGCGTGAGCCGAGCGCGACGCTCTGGATCCGGACCTGAGCGAGGCCGCCCGCGATCGTGCCGAGCTCGTCGGGGGTCAGCGCGCCCGAGGTCGGCACGCCGTCGCCGAGGTAGACGATCACCCGCTCGACCTCGTTGGCCGCCGAGCCGTCCTCGTTCAACGCCGCGCTGGCGCGGCGCAGCATGTTGCCGAGGTCGCTCGCGCCGGCGAGCACCTGGCGATCGAAGAACCCGTCGAGCGAGGGGATCGTGCGGGCGTCGACGCTGCGCAGCCCGCCATCGAGCCGATCACAGGCGGTGTCGCAGGCGAGCAGAGTAAAGCGATCCTGCGGCTCGAGGGTGTCGATCATCGCCTTGGTCAGGCCCTCGGCGGCCGTCCACAGCTCGGGCGTGGTCCCGTGGCTGCGATCGAGCACGAACGCGTAGTGGACCGGCCGCGGGTCGGCTTGCAGGCGCAGGTCTGGGCGCAGGGTCAGCATGAAGTAGCCCTGCCCGGCCTTGTCGCGGTGGGTCGCGGCGCTGACCCGGCGCTCGTCCTTGGCCAAGGGCACGTCGACGCCGAGCTCGTGGGTCGGCTGGAAGTCGCGCTCCTTCATGGTCATGCGCAGCAGCGAGCCCTCCCGCTCGCGGGCCAGCTCGGCCATCGGCGTGCTCACGCCCGCGAGCGTCTGCTCGTCGAGCTCGCGCCCGTCGACCTCGACCTCGAAGCGGAAGTCACCGATCTCGGTCGCGGTCGCGCCCGAGCCACCCATCGGGTAGCGGTAGCGCAGCGCCTCGCCGACGGTCGGCAGCACCTGCGTGTAGGCGATCTTGATCCGCCGCTCGCCCTTGGCCGGGATCGGGAAGATGTTGAGCTTGAACACGCT
>CBFGLP010000783.1:0-2401 GCA_965649595.1 uncultured Myxococcales bacterium
CCGAGTCAGGCGCCCGCGCCTGAGCCAGCCGAGTCAGGCGCCCGAATCCGAGCCAATAGGTCAGCCATGTCGCGAAGCGCATGTCTTCGGATCGCGACGATCCCGCGTCGGCCTTCGGGCCACACGATCTCGCGCACCAGCAAATGACCTGAATCGGGCTCCCGCGCGAGTCGCTGCCGCCAACGTCCATCAGTCAGCACCGTCCGTTCGGCCGGGGCTCCCTCGCTCGTCCCGTGTCATGCTCGCGAGGTGAGCCTGTCCAGCCTCTCGTCCGTGGCCGCGCGCTTCGAGTTGGTACCGACACTCCGGGCCGGGCCGCTGTGGTTCGGCGCGTCCGTCGAGAGCCATGGTGATCTGCTCCAGCAGGTCCCCTTCGATGACGATGACGAGCACGAGCATGACTACGTCGAGTACGCCGTGCCGGGCCTGGAGCACGCGCTCGCGGTCTATGCCGACGCCGATGGCCGGATCGAGTCGGTCAGCTTCTATGCGTTCTGCCAGCTGCGCGGGCGCGACCTGATCGGCATGGACGTCGGCCAGCTCTTGGTCGTGCTCGGGCAAGCACCCGACGCGATCGAGCCCGAGACGATCGGCGGTGAGCTCGAGGTCGTCTACACCTTCGAGCAGCTCGGCTTGCTGATTTGGACGCAGGACGGCACGGTCGCGGTGGTCCAGGCTGATCCGGGCAGCTGAGCTGCTCAGTCCGGCCGGACTATTGGTTCTCAGCCGCGAGCGGCCTACTTGGCCTTCCACTCAGCCGCTGGCTGGGCTATTTGGACTTCTTCTTGCCGCCGATCAGCTTGGGCACGGCCAGGTCGACGCGCAGCGTCCAGCCGAGGCTGAAGTGGAGGCCTCGCTCGCTGGTCACCTCGGCGGCGTTGGCCGACCACAGGTAGTGGTAGCCGAGCATCGCGTAGGGTCCGGTGAAGAGCGGGCCGACGATCTTGATGTGGAGATCGGCGGTCGCCCGGCCTTCGATGCCGAGCGTCGCGATGTTGACCGCCTGCGGGTTGTCCTTGTCGTAGTAGAGATTCTTCAGCGCCTGGCCCAAGAACACGTTCTGGACACCGATGCCCGCGCCGACGTCGAGGCGCAGGCGCTTGCCGAACCCGAACTCGTGGTCGTAGCCGAGCAGCAAGCTCCACATGCCACCGGGGTTGAAGAACTTGTGGAAGTCGAGCCAGACGTTGATGCCGACCACCTCGGCGTCGAGGATGAAGCCGCCCTGAAATCCGCCGAACTTGGTGTTGCCGAGGTCGCCCCCGCCGGACACCGTCGGATCCATGTTGTTGATCGAGTCTTGGATCGACTTGTTGCGATCGAAGAGCCCGTTCTTCTGGCTGGTGCCGCTCGTGTAGCCGAGCTTGGCCGCGACGCCGAGCCGCGCGAGCCGAAAGCCGCCGAGCTTGCGGTACTCGTCCTTCTTCTTGGCTTCGGGGTCGGGTTGCGGCTCGACCTTCTCCGGAGTGGCAGCGGGCTCGGTCGCGGGAGCTGCTGCGGGCGTAACCATGGGCGCAGGGGCAGGTTTGGCCTCGGTCGTCGAAGCGGTGGTCGGGGCCTGGGGCGTCGGGGTCTGAGGCGTCGGCGATGTTGGTCGCTGGACCGTCGGGCCCACGGGTGCTTCGCTGGAGGGCTCCGTGGGTGCGGGCGCGGGCTCGACCTCGGCCGGTGACTCGGGGGTGATCGGGATCGCCTCGTCCTCCGGCTCGGCCACGGGTGGGCTCGCCTCGTCCGCCGGTGGGCTCGCTTCGTCTGCCGGCGGGCTCGGCTCTTCGGGGATCTCGGTCGGGGTGTCACCTGGCTCCGGCGGCAGAACGGGGGGACCGAACGCGAGCGAGACCAGTGCGAGCGCGAGCATCACTCATGCCATGCCACGGTCCTCGCGCTCGTGCAAAGCAGCAATGTCTCCCGGGACCGAGGAGCCCGGGTCGGCCTTCTCCTGGAGCCGCGCCCGGCATACTTTCCCTGCATGAGCGAGCGTCCCTTCGTTCCCGTGCGTGTGGCCGTGCTGACCGTCTCCGACACCCGGACGCTCGACGACGATCGCAGCGGCGCGCTGCTGGTCGAGCGGCTCGAGGCGGCAGGTCACGTGGTCGCAGCTCGTGCGATCGTGCGTGACGATCTCGACACCATTCGCGAATCCCTGCGAAGGTGGATCGCCGATCCGGCCATACAGGTCGTTCTGGCCACCGGCGGTACCGGAGTGACCGCCCGCGACGTCACGCCCGAGGCCCTCGCCCCACTGGTGACCAAGCCGATCCCCGGCTTCGGCGAGCTGTTTCGCTGGTTGTCGTACGCAGAGATCGGCACCTCGACCATCCAGAGCCGGGCCGAGGCGGCGATCTGCGACAAGACGCTGGTGTTCGTGCTGCCCGGTTACGCGGTCACGGCCTCGATCTTT
>CBFGLP010000784.1:0-2979 GCA_965649595.1 uncultured Myxococcales bacterium
AAGTCCACGCCGCCCCGTAGACGGACCAAGCCCCCCTTTGGGGGGCCGAGCGAACGACTGCGAACCCGAAACCAGCCCTCCGTGGTCGCCATGCGACCTCGCGACCGCGAAGCGGTCGTGCGTGGCTGAGTGCACGCCACCTGCGGGGGGCCTAGATAGCAGGGCCAATGGGACGACTGCGAACCCGGAACCAGCCCACCGAGGTCGCGCAGCGACCTCGCGACCGCGAAGCGGTCGTGCGTGGCTCAGTGCACGACGCATGCGGGGGGATCAAATAGCCCACCATCCGGAAATTCGACCTGATCGTGGAAACCATGAGTATCGCTGACGATGACGAGACGAAGGCTGGATATGGCGTCGGACGACGAGCGGCTCGATCGCACCAGCAGTATTTCACGTCACGGCTCGCCTGCCGAAAGTAGTCGTTTGCAGATAGCGAAGGCTCATAAAAGCCTCGCGAAAGTATGGCGGGTCGAGGCGACGCCGCTGCGGAAACTCGCGGCATCAGGGCAGCGCGGGTCGAGGGTTTGCGTGTTGCGATGAAAAAGTTGTGCTAGCTAGGCGTCGACTTCCGCCCGAGCACGGCAGCGCGACCGATCCCGTGAACGCGCAGCCGCTCGGGTGTCTGAGGACATGACGATGCCGTCCCTTCATCCATCCCCTTCGTCCCTACTCGCAGGTCTGGTCGTGGCCGCGCTCACTGCCGGATGTGGACCGCGCGTGTTCGAGAGCGAGACCGCCAAGGTCATCGAGCCCTCGGGCCCCGCCGTCGCCGTCGAGGCGCCGAAAGAAGAGCCCCGCGTCGAGATCACCGACGACAAGATCGTGATCCGCGAGAAGATCCAGTTCGACTTCGACAAGGCCACGATCCGGCCCGAGTCCAACGATCTGTTGGCCGAGATCGCCAAGGTCATGAACGATAACCCGCGGCTCAAGAAGATCCGCGTCGAGGGCCACGCCAGCTCCGAGGGCGACCACGAGCATAACGTCGACCTCTCGAAGCGGCGGGCCAAGGCCGTGCTCGACCACCTGGTCAAGAAGGGCAAGGTCGACAAGAAGCGGCTCGAGTCCGAGGGCTACGGGCCCGATCGGCCGATCGATAGCAATGACACCGAGTCCGGCCGCGAGGCCAATCGGCGGGTCGAGTTCACGATCCTCTCGCAGGACTACGTCGAGACCAAGACCGTCGTCGATCCAGAGACCGGCGAGAAGCAGGTCGAGACGCTCGAGAAGAGTGAGTGAGCCGAACGCCCTCGGAGATCAACGCCATGCGCATCACTTCCAAGCTCCCCACCTTCGCGCTGCTGGCCGGCTTCGCCCTCTCGCTCGGCTGCAGCTTCATGGCCCGCGACACCGCCACCTACGAGGCCGACACCTCGGCGCTGCTCGACACCCGCCAGTCGGCCCTGCAGACCTGCTACGACCAGGAGCTGGCCCGCAACCCCTCGATGGCCGGCAAGCTGACCATCACGTTCATGGTCGAGAAGAAGACCGGCGAGATCACCCAGCTCGCGTGGGACAAGGATCGGACGACCGTCAGCGAGACCCTGGCGACCTGCGTGATCACGGCGCTCGACGGCCTCATGCTGACGCCGGAGGACCAGCGGGACGGCCAGGCGACGTTTACTTATACGTTCCGCAACAACCAGCCGGCTCCGGCAGCGGGCTGAGGCCCGTTCGAGCCGGGCAAGCGAGCGGGCTTGACTGCGAGCCGACACGGCGGTGGGGTGAGGCATGCGTGCTCGCCTCGCCCCCGTGCTCGGACTCTCCGTCGTGCTCGCGTGTGGTGATCGGCAGGGGACGGAGGGCGACGAGCTGTCCGACACGGGCTCGTCGTCGAGCGAGAGCGACGCGACGAGCTCGACCAGCAGCGAGGGCTCGAGCGACGAGTCGAGCAGCTCTGCGCAGACCGAGAGCGACACGAACGAGAGCGAGTCGGACGAGGGCGACCTGACCCGAACCGACGTGCTTTCGGGGCTCGCCTGCGAGGCCCCGATCCCGCGCGCGAGCGACGAGCGCTGGGCGGCGTTCTTGGCCAAGCGCGAGGGCTGGTTGCACGTGCTGGCCGAGCCGGTGCTCGCATGCGTCGAGCAGCGCGACACCTCGCATCCGGCCTTTCATGGCTGCATCGACTGGCACTCGGCCGTGCATGGGACCTGGGCCCTGCACGCGCTCTACCGAATGACCGGCGCGCCGGTTTACCTCGAGGCCGCGAACGTGGTGCTCGATCCGAGCGCGATCGCGGGCGAGCTCGAGGACATCGAGCAGGCCAACCTGCCAGCGATCGAGCTGCTCTACGGGCGCGCGTGGTTCCTGCTGCTCGCGCGCGAGCGAGAGCTGGCCAGCGGTGCTACCGATCTGCGGCCGCACGCGGAGGCGATCGCGGACCAGCTCGCGGCGGTGCTCGAGAGCCAGTCACCGGCGCAGCTGGCCAGCTGGGTCACGAGCGACGACTACTTCAACGCCAGCTGGGCGCTGCTCAACCTGTGGCGCTGGTCCGTGCACGTCGGCGACACCGTGCGGGCGCAGTGGGTCGAGGGCTTGGTCGCCGACGTGGTCATGAGCACGGCTTGCCCGCTGGTCGACGAGGTCGGGTTCAGCGACGACTTCTTTCCGCCTTGCTTGCACCGGGCGATGACGGTGCTGACGGTGCTGCCGGCAGAGCAGACGCAGGCATGGCTCGCGGATGAGCTGCCGGCGGACGGGGAGCTCGCATTGATGCCGCTGTGCGAGCCGAGCCCGGCCCACGTCGCGGGGCTCAATTTTTCGCGCGCTTGGGGGCTGTGGGCGCTCTGGCGGGCGAGCGGGGATACGGATTATCGCGACCTATATGTCGAGCACGTCTGGCGGCACGTCGAGCAGCCCGCGTATTGGGCGGAAGACTATTGGAGTCACTCGCATTGGATCGCACAATTCGGGATTCATGCGATCTGGCTGTCGTGGGAGCGCTAATCCCTGTGCTCGGTTGAGTTTGGACTC
>CBFGLP010000785.1:0-3955 GCA_965649595.1 uncultured Myxococcales bacterium
CTCGTGTGGGGCCGCGGCCGGGGTGTGTTGCGCCGAGAGCGAGCCCTGCACGGCGACCGAGGACTGCTGCAACCCCGAGACCTACACTTGCTACCTCGTGGGGGCGACCGACGTGTGCGTCGATCTGGCCGCGATGTGCACGAGCTGCGTGACCAACTGCGAAGGCCAGGGCGTGCCGCCCGAGACCTGCGAGATGTCCTGCGCCGTGTGGTGCGACGCGATGCCCTGAGCGGCGAGGGTTATCGGCTACTGCTGCACGCTGTAGATCCGCAGCGCTTGGGGCCGCAGCAAACCGCAGGAGCTCAGCGCCCGCTCCGGGCGAGGTCGCGGTGGATCCGACGGTGCAAGAGGTGCTCGTCCTCTTCGATCCACCGCCGCGCCCACTCGCTGAGCGCCAGATCCTCGCTCGCCAGCGAGAGCACCACCGCCTCCATCAGCTGGATGACCGCGAGGCAAAAGTGCGAGTTGGTGCTCATGCTGTCGGTGGTCTCGGGCAGCCGCTGCATCAGCGCTCGGGCGCCGGTGATCGCTTGGCTGGCGCTGCTGCGAGACAGCGCGACCGCGATCTCGCGCAGCAGCACCTGGTAGTCGCCAGGGGTCAGCTGGGGGAGCAGCGCTTGCGCGGCGACGAACGCCGGCTGCACGCGATCGGGTTGGCCGAGCGCGGCTTGGGCCGCCGCGAGGTGGAGGCGGGCGATCACGTGGGCGAGGTCCCCCGCGCTGCCGATCCGCTGCTCGAGCTGGGCGAGCAGCCGAGCGAGCGCCTCGTGATGGCCAGCCCGACGCAGCAGCGGGGCGCAGCGGGTCAGCAGCTCCGCGTACGCCGCTGGGCGCGTGTTGGCCAGCTCGGCGTGGCTGGCTTGGATCAGCCCGAGCGCCTCGGCGAGCAGCTCGGGACGATCGTAGTAGCCGGCCAGCATGACCGCGTCGCGCAGCAGCCGGGGTCGCTCTTCGACGGGCAGCTCGCCGATCCGGTGCAGGACCGAGCGCAGGCCTGGGACCGCGAGCGCGTCGGGCAGCGCCTCGAGGTAGCCGAGGATGTCGACGAGATCACGGACGCGCCGCTCGGGGCCGAACTCGGGCAGCGCGTCGAGCATGCGCTGGAACAGCCCCGCGAGCTCTTCGGGCCGAGTCAGCAGCGCGAGCCCGGCGAAGGGCTCGGCGTCCTTTCGGTTCCAGCGCTCGAACGCGTCGACGGCCTGGCGGGGATCGAGGATGCGCGAGAGCTGGATCAGCCGATCATACTTGAAGCGCTCGAGCCCCTGGAGGGCCTCGCGGGCGGCGATCGGTCCGCCGGGCGCGGGCGAGAGCGGGGCGCCGATCGGTGCTCCGTCGAGGCTCTGCTCGATGCGAGCCTGGTAGGCGAGGAACGCCGCGCGGTGCAGCGGATCGCCCTTGGGCCCGGTCGGGTTGCCGAGCAGCTCGCGCGCGGCGTCGAGCTCCTCGCGGGCGACCTGCGAGCGCCCGAGCCGAGCGAGCCCCCAGCCGAACACCAGGCGCACGTAGGCGCGCGTCAGCGTCTCGGGGTGGGTCGACTCGATCGTCGAGCGGCGGCGCTTGGTCGTGAGGAACTCGTCGCGCATGCGCAGCAGCTCATCGGCGAGCAGCGATAGATCGCCTGCGTCGCCCTCGCTGCCAAACGTGCGCACGAACGCGGGGATGTTGCGCGAGAGCGCCACGCCCTCGCGCAGCGCCGACATCACGAGGTCGCGGGTCTGGAAGAGCGCGAGCCGATCGTCGCCGGCCATCCGGGCGAGCGCGCTGCGGACTAGCCACAACGCACGCAGGTCGAGCTGATCGCCCTCGCTGGCGAAGAAGCGCTGGAGGGCGGACAGCTGCTCGCCCCCGAGGCCGGATCGCGGCGCTTGGCCGGCCTTGTCGGCCTGGCTCTGCTGGCGCTCGTGCTCGAGCACTACCCGAGCCGCGAGCGCGCGGACCATCGAGTCGTCGAGGTCGGCCGGCAGCACGTCGACGATGCCGAGCAGGTCGTCGATGTTCGGGTAGCCGAGCATCGTGGCCTCGTTCTCGGCCCAGCGCTGCGCGAGCGCTTCGCCGCTCGGACCTCGATCGGGTCCGCGCTCCCATAGCGCCCGCACCCAGCACAGCCCGGCGTCACGGGTGCGACGGAGTCGAGCGTGCATGCTGCCGAGCTCGGCCCACACCGGGATCCGCTGCGGATCGTCGAGCGGCGTGTCGAGCTCGCAAAAGCGCTGCTCGAGCTGGGCGAGCTGCCGCTCGGCCTCGCCGGGGGTCAGCGTGACGGTCGGAGCAGGCAGCGGGATCTCCTCGACGACCACGCTGGTCTCGACCTCCGGCAGCGTGGGGAGCTGCGGGGTCTCGAGCCGAGGTGCGTTGGTGCGCTGGCGATCCCGCTGCTTGCGCTCGGCCTCGTCGTCGCGCGAGCGCTCGCGCTCGCGTGGACGCTCGCTCCACTCGATCTGCATCGAGGTGTAGGCGTCGAGATCGAAGATCGTGCTGCGGATCCACGGGACCAGCTGATCCGCCGCTTGCCCGACCAGGTAATCGACCCACTCGGTGAGCGGAGCGAAGCTGCGTTCGGGCAGGCTCTCGCGCACGAACGCTCGCCCGCGCGTACCCGGCTGCCCCTGCGGCGCGAGCCAGACGATCCGCTCGGGATCGTCGAGCAAGAGCTCGCGCAGCCGTGCGGGTCGCAGCGGCGGATCAATCATGTGGCCGAGCGGGACGTGGAGATCGGGCACCTGCGGGACCGCGGTGTAGGTCTCGGCGTCGAGATCGAGGGCCGGCGGCTCCTGCTCGTTTCGCCGCGCTCGCAGGACCACGAGCGTCCGCTCGCCCCCGGGCGCGCTCGCGTCCGGCACGTTCATGGCCGCGAAGCGCAAGCGGGCCACGATCACGTCGGGCAGCGTGCGCACGAGCGTCTCCATCTGATCGATCGCCCGCTCGCGCAGGACCCAGAGCGTCGGTGGACGGGCCGCCGGTGCACGAACTAGGCGCAGGTCGATCTGCAGGCGACGATCGGGCTTGATCGGCTTCCACGGCACGACGCCCGGGAGGACCACGTGGCTGACCTCGTGGAGATCGAGCCAAGGTCCGTCGGGCACGCGCAGCCAGGGTTGCGGGCTGATCGTCAGCTTGTTCGCGGCGCCCTTCGATGTGGCGGGCTCGTTGCCTTGCTCGGATCCAGGAATGAGCACGAGCTGACCCGGCTCGGCCTCGAGCCGCTCCGCGAGTGGGTGGCGGTGGCCGATCTCGATGCACACGCGCCCGCCCGGCCGCGTCGGCCGAAACGCCCGCAGGCCCTCGCGGTGATCGAGCGCGCGCAAGATCGCGTAGTAGGGCGGATCCGCGACCCGGCAGAAATTGTGCCGCCGGCCCTCGTCGTCGACGAAGAAGGCCAAGCGCTGATCCTCGCTGCCCAGCCGCAGCAGCTCGCCGCTGATCCGCAAGAAGCCCTCGTCGCCTTCGCTGACGAACACGACCTCGCCGAGCGGCGGCTCCGGCTCGGCGCCGCGGGTCGCAGGCAGCAGCTCCGCCCAGCAGCCGAGCTCGCCGGCGTCGCGCTCGAGCTTGGTCCGGCGGACGACCACGCCCGCGGCCTTGAGGCGATCTTGCTCGCTCTTGCCGATCGTGACGCTGGGCTCGACCTGCAGCCGGCCCTCGGGATCACGACTCCAGCGCAAGGGTCGAGCTTGAGCGCTCGCGGGCACGAGCCCCGACTCGAGCGCGGCACGAAGGACCGGCGCGTCCTCGAACACCAAGATGGTCATGAGCTCAGAACCTCAGGAACCCTGTTTGATCGACTCGCGCTCGGACTCGGCTTCGGCTTCGGCCGGGGCCTCGGCCACCCGCTTCTCGGTCAAGCGGCGGAGCTCGAGCTTGCCGATCTCCTCGGCCTTGACCACGCCGCCCTCGATCAGCTTGTCGAGCAGCACGCGGTGCTCCTCCTCGTGCTCGAGCGGCAGCGCGTCGCTGT
>CBFGLP010000786.1:0-2710 GCA_965649595.1 uncultured Myxococcales bacterium
TCATGCACCCGTGGGACGTCAAGGCCACGGCTGCGCTCAAGGCCGTGCCGGGCTTCGATCGCCTGGTCGCGTGGGTGATGGAGCACAGCTTCGAGCGGGTCTACTACCTGCAGAACGTGGCCGACAACGTGCGGGTCACGGACAAGATGTTTCCGCGCCTGCATCGCTACCTCAGGTGGGCATGCAAGATCCTCGACGTGCCCGAGCCGGAGCTCTACGTCAGCCTCGACCCGACCTACAACGCGTACACCTACGGGCACACCAAGCCCTTCATCGTGATCACGTCGGCGCTGCTCGACATGCTCGACGAGCAGGAGAAGCTGTTCGTGATCGCTCACGAGGTCGGGCACATCAAGTGCGAGCACGTGCTCTATACGGTGGTCGCCGAGAACCTCGCGGTGCTGCTCGAGGCGATCGGCAAGATGACGCTCGGCGTCGGGGCGCTGCTCGGGGCCGGGCTCGCGCTGCCGCTCTACGACTGGTATCGCAAGGCCGAGCTGTCGGCCGATCGCGCCGCGTTGCTGGCGGTCCAGGACCCCAAGATCGCCATGCGGGTGTTCATGAAGCTCGCGGGCGGGACCGCGAGCTTGCTCGGGGAGATGGACGAGGCGGAATTCCTCCGGCAGATTCGATCCTACGAGGATCGCGACGTGTCGAGCCTCGATCGCTTCTACAAGGTGCTCCTGACCGTGTTTCGCACGCACCCCTTCCCGATCATGCGAGCGAAGCACCTCGACATCTGGGTCGAGGAGGGCGGGTTTTCCCGGATCAGCGGGCTGGCGGGCTCGCGAATGCGCTGACGCTCAGGGCGAGTACTTGACGAGCTTGAACGTGGGGTAGGTCTCGATCACCGCGTACACGTAGCCATCGTCGTCGGTGGTCGCACGGCGAATCCGTGACTCCCCACCGATCGGCCCGCTGTGCTGCCACGCCAAGCCGAGATCGGCCGAGAGCTTGACCAGCAGCCATCCCGCGTTCGTGTCGTTCTGGCCCAAGTACCCGCCGACGATGAACGAGCCGAACGGATCCGCCCACAGGCGATGACCGGCGCTCGGCATCTGCTGGTGCTCGTAGGAATTGATGACCGCGCCGTCGTCGGTCGAGCGCAGCGACACTCGGAAGTGGTCGGTGACCGAGTGACGGCCCAGCACGGCGATTCGCCCGAACGAATCTGGCGCCATGTAGGTCATCGAGAAGGGGTCGACTTGATAGTCGACATAGAAGGTCCACTCGAGCCCCTCGTCGAACGAGTTGACCCAGCTCAGGTAGCGATCGTTCGGCGAGGCCGCGAGCCCCATCACGGCGAACGCTCCTTCGGGGCCGGCGACGACCCAGCTGTAGTGCGTCAGTGGGACGCTCTCCCCGAGGTCCTCGAGATCGGGCCCCAAGTGACGGACGCTGAAGGGGTTACCCACCCCAATGATGGTGTCGTCGGAGAGCTGATCGATACTCGACAGCTTCAGCGTGTGGTCGAAGCCGATGAACTCGCCGAGCTCGCCGGTCGGCGACACGATGCCGGCGTAGGGGTTGTTCTGGTACACGCCGTTGACCGTCGTGCCGTTGTGGAGGATGAGCGTCGACTCGTCGCTGCGGATCAGGACCAGCGCGTTGGCGAAGGTGAAGTAGAGATCGTCGGGATCGCCGGTCTCGGTCGTCCACATCTCGTTGCCCTCGGCGTCGTAGCGACGCACCCGAAGGCCGTGGTCCTCTTGATGCCACGCGACGAGCACCTCGCGCTCGTCGGTCACGAGCAGGTCCAGCGTGGACGTGGTCGACGAATTACCGGAGACGTCGAAGGGCTCCGACTCCCAGACCAGCTCGCCGGGCACGCCGCACAAGTGATTGCACGCGGCGTCGTCGATGAGGTTGCCGTCGTCGCACTCCTCGCCGAAGTCGATCACACCGTTGCCGCACTCGTTGACCTCGCAGGTGCTCAGGCAACTGTCGAGATCGACGAGGTTGCCGTCGTCGCGTTGTTGCTCGTGACCGCGATCCCCGGGGCCGACCTGACCGGCACGCGAATCTCGTCCAACGTGCCCTTCGTCGTCTACGCGGGTCACGACGCGGCGGGGCTCGGTGGCAATCCATCGTCGGGAACCCTGCGGCAAGCGATACCCGGGACGGCGTGGCTCGGGACCGAGTACGTCGTGGCCCCGCCAGCCAGCGCAATCGCGAACGTGCCCCGCTCGCATCGCGTTCGCGTGATTTCGGTCGAGGCCAACACGGTCGTCAGCTTCGAGCCCGACATCGGCCTCGACGGCGTCATCCCGCTCGCTGGCAGCTTCATCGAAACACCGTCGAGCACCGAGGGTATCCACATCAGCGCGAACAAGCCGGTGCTCGTCGCGCAATACGCATCGGGTCCCGGCAAGATGCTGCTCGCAGTGCCGATCGAGCACTTCGCCACCAACCACCTCGTGAGCGTGAGCGCGGCGTGGGGAGCTCCCAACGTTGCGATCGTCGCCCCCAACTCGGCGTCGGTCCAGCTCGACGGCAATTTCGTCAGCGATTGGTTCACTATCGGCCAATCGGGATACAAGTCCGCTTATGTCCCACTGAACCCCGGTGGAGCCATGCGGCTGCTCGACGCGACGGAGCCGGTCGCTGCCCACGTGACCACCCCCAACGGTGGCGTGTGGCATAGCACCGGCTTCTGAGCCACTCCGGGCTGCTGCCCCTCGTCAGGGCTTCGTCGGCCCGTCCGGGCCGA
>CBFGLP010000787.1:0-5048 GCA_965649595.1 uncultured Myxococcales bacterium
ATCGGCGACGCCCTCCAGCTGTACGAGAAGGTCATCACCTTCAAGGACAGCCCGGTTTACGCCTACGCCCTCTACAAGATGGCGTGGTGCCACCTGAACCCGGTCGGCACCGCGGACCCGCGCTACGACCTCAGCCTCGACTTCTTCGTCAAGACGATCACCGCGACCCTCGAGGGCCGCGCCGGCAGCGAGGCCAACGCCCGGCAGCTGCGCCGCGACGCCCGTCGCGACCTCGTCCGCGCCTTCGTCATGGCCGGCAAGCCGTCCAAGGCGTGGGAGTTCTTCCAGAAGGTCGGCGACGGCCCGAAGGAAGACGAGAACATGTCCCGCAAGATGATGGAGCTGCTCGCAGTCCAGTACTTCGGGCAGGGCATGTACACCGAGTCGACGTACACCTACCACAAGCTGCAGGAGCTGTTCCCCGACGACCCGCAGACCTGTGAGTGGCAGGGTCGCGTCGTCATCAACGCGCTGGCCACCGACAACAAGGAGGTCCAGTGGACCGAGACGGCGCGCCTGGGCGAGTACTGGGACAAGTTCAAGAACGGCTCGCAGAAGGAGGCCGTCAAGCGCAAGTGCCGAGACGAGACGCTCGACACGATGAAGCAGATGGCCACCGTGTGGCACGACGAGGCCGAGAAGACCAAGAACGAGGCCACGTACACGCTCGCGGAGAAGGCCTACGAGGGCTTCCTCAAGACCTTCCCGAAGGACAAGGACTCGTACGAGATCCAGATGTACTACGCGGAGCTCCTGTGGGCCCGCGCCAGCTCGCTCATCGGTGACAAGAAGACCAAGCCGGACGGCCTCACCAAGTTCCGCCGCGCGCACGACGAGTTCGTGAAGGTCCTCGAGATCAACCCCGAGGGCAAGTTCACCCAGGACGCCGCCTACGCGCAGATGCTGGCGATGAAGAACGCCCTCGAGTACGACGAGACGGGCGGTCAGGCCAAGTCCTGCAAGACGAACGCCGAAGGTCTCTGCGTCTACAAGGAAAAAGAGAAGAAGAAGAAGACCAAGGCCGACGAGAACACCAAGGTCGATCAGAGTCAGTCGTACCCGGAGTCCGATTACTCCGAGGACGAGAAGAAGATGATCGAGGCGTACGACATCTACCAGAAGTACGTCAAAGACCCGAAGGACCCCGAGCTGCCCAAGATCGTCTACCACCGGGCGAAGCTCATGATGATGCACAACAAGTTCCAGGAGGCGCGCCCGCTCCTGGAAGAGATGGTCGTCAAGTTCGACGGCTCCATCTACGCCGCGTGGTGCTCCGAGATGCTCCTCGACATTCTGACGATCCGCTGGATCGACAAGAATCTGACGCCCGAGGAGGCGATCAAGGCGTCCGACGACCTCGAGACGTGGTCGAAGAAGATGCAGAAGATGAAGGTCTACACGCATCCGGAGGCCGACGAGCTCAAGGAGGCGATCCCGCGGCTGCTGGCCGGCATCGGCTGGAAGAAGGGCATGACCTACCTCGAGGCCGGCCGGAAGGGTGACCCCGACGGCTACCGCAAGTGCGCCGAGCAGTTCGTCGGCATCTACAACGAGTACGGCGACGCCCACGAGAAGGCCTCGACGCTGATCTGGAACGCGGCCGAGTGCTACGAGGCGGCCTTCCTGCTCGGTCAGTCGGTCCGCTTCCGCAAGATCCTGCTCGAGAAGTTCCCGAACAGCGAGCACTACCAGAAGACGCTGTCGAACCTCGCCGGCAACTACCAGGCCATCGCGATGTACGACAAGGCCGCGCAGCACATGGAGCTGTACGCGGAGAAGTACATCAAGGACAAGCAGTCGCCCGACTACCTGCGCAACGCCTACCTGTTCCGCCTCGGCCTCGGCCAGGACGAGCAGGCCAGCGCCGACCTGTCGAAGTACGAGGGTCTCTACCGCAAGGACAACCCCGAGCTCGCCGCCAAGATCTTCTGGTCGAAGCACGACATCCTCAAGACCGAGGAAGAGAAGCTCAAGCACGCCGAGGAGTACCTCAAGATCTACGGCAAGAACGGCGGCCTCGACCGCCGCATCGTCGCGGAGGCCTCCATCGGCCAGATCTTGTGGCGCCAGTCGTGCGCGGAGGGTCTGCTCTACGACTCGTGCATCACCATCAAGCGCAAGAAGGCGCAGGCCGGTGACAAGGCCCGCGCCGCCGCCGAGGCGCTGAAGAAGAAGGTCAAGAAGGGCACCGAGAAGAAGGGCGCCGCCGCCGCTTCGTCGAGCAAGAAGCAGGAGATCCCGGAGTACTGCGGCTCGGCCACCTCCGGCATCATCACCGTCCACTCCCGCAACAAGAAGAAGGCGGACGAGGCCCAGAAGTACTTCGACAGCGTCCTCAAGCTGGCGAAGAGCAAGATCAGCGTGCCCGAGGAGGACCGCGACCGGCGCGAGGACTTCGCCAACGCCGTCGCCATGGCCGGCGTGTACAAGGCCGACCGCGGCTACGAGGAGTACCTCAAGATCGAGATGCCGGGCGGACTGAGCTTCTTCGTCGAAGAGTGGAAGAAGGACGCCGGCCTGCCGAAGTGGGAGAAGGAGTACAAGGAGCAGGTCGCGAAGAAGGAAGACTCGACCAAGCGCTTCCTCGAGTTCTACGAGAAGAAGACCAAGCAGGGTCAGGCGCTGCAGCAGCAGTACGACGGCATCGTGAACGCCAAGCAGAGCCCGTACTGGATGCTCGCCGCCGCCGCCCGCTCGGCCATGGTCTCGCAGAACTACGCCGACCAGCTCTACCGCGCCGAGGTGCCGAAGGAGTTCAAGACCGAGGATCAGGCCTACGCCTTCTGCGACGAGCTCGGCGATCGCGCCCAGCCGATCCAGGAGGACGCGGTCAAGAAGTTCTCGTTCTGCCTCGAGCGGTCGACGACCTTCCAGTTCTTCAACGAGTTCTCTCGTCTGTGCGAGGAGGAGCTCCAGCAGCGCGAGCCGGACAAGTACCCGGCGACCGAGGAGCTTTTCGGCGTCTCGCAGTACACGGCGAGCCGCCCCGATCGCGTCGACGTGCAGCTCGACCTCGAGGGCGAGAAGCGCAAGCCGAGCGTCGGCGCCGCAGCGGAGAAGCCGGCGGAGAAGCCCGCCGAGAAGACCGACGACGGCGACGAGGACAGCGAGTGAGGCCGGCCGGAGCCAGCAAAGGAGCGACCACCATGCGTAACCTGATCAAGATCGCAAGCATCGGCGCCCTGGCTGTCGCAATGACGGCCTGCGGAAAGAACAAGACCGGCACCGAGAACCCCGATGGCGGCGGCGGCGGTGGCGGCGGCGGGCCGAGCGGGCCCGCGCCGGCCGAGGCCTCGAAGGAGGCCAAGAACGACTTCGCCGAGGCCGTGAAGGCCTACAACGCGGCCAAGAGCGACGGCAAGCTGAGCGGCGACGAGTGCGAGCGCGTCGCGGGCAACTTCCAGAAGGTCTACAAGACCCACGGCGTGCAGATGGCGCTCGCGCAGTTCAACTCGGGCGTCGTCTACGAGGAGTGCGGCCAGACCGACAAGGCCGAGGGCATCTACTCCCAGCTCATCTCCCAGGCGCCCAAGTTCGACCTCGCCTACAACAACCTCGGCGTCATCTACTGGAAGAAGGGCCAGGAGTCGAAGGCCCTCGACATGTTCAAGAAGGGCGTCGAGGCCAACAAGCTGTCGGCCCGCGCCGCCCGCAACAACGTCGCCGGCCTGTTGCGCAACCAGTACGTCGGCAACACCGACGCCAACGCCTTCAACGAGGCGGAGAAGTCGATCCAGGGCGTGCTCGCGCTGGACTCGGGCAACCAGGCCGCCTACGAGAACCTCGCGCGCATCTACTACGATCGCGGTCACACCAAGGACAAGTCGTACCTGGTGCTTGCGAACCTCGTGGTGACCCAGGGCGTCCGCGTGCTCAAGAACGAGAGCCGCGAGTCCGCCGACCTGTACAACATCCAGGGCCTGCTCCTGCTCGAGCGTCAGGACCAGGTCAACGCCCTCAAGGCGTTCAAGGAGGCGGTGCGGGTCGAGGCGAACCACGTCGAGGCCAACCTCAACATCGGCTTCATCTCGATCCGCTTCCGCGACTACGCCACGGCGGAGAAGGCGTTCGAGATCGCGCTGAAGGACTCGCGTCAGGCCAAGAACACCGAGGCGCACCTCGCTCTCGGCGTGGCGCAGCGCGGCCTGAAGAAGTTCAAGGAGGCCGAGGCCTCCTACAACAAGGCGCTCAAGCTGAACGCCTCCGATCCGCGCCCGCTCTACAACCTCGGTGTGCTGTACCAGGATCACATCAGCACCCAGGACACCGTGGACACGGCGCAGAACGAGAAGCTCATCAACGTCGCCAAGGGCCACTACAACAAGTTCATCGAGACGGTGAAGAGCGACAAGAAGTGGAGCCAGCAGGTGCTGCTGGCCAAGGACCGCATCGCCACCATCGATGAGACCATCGCCTTCAACCGCGTCTCCGAGGAGATGATGAAGAAGGCCAAGGAGCTCGAGGCGCAGGCGAAGAAGCAGGAAGAGGAAGAGCGCAAGCGTCTCCTCGAGCTCGAGAAGCAGGCCGAGGCCGCCGAGTCTGCGGGCAGCGCAGCGCCCGCCGCCGGCGCGACGCCTCCCAAGTAATCGGGAGCTCGTCATCCGCGCATGAGGGGCGGCCGGACGGCCGCCCCTTTTTGTTGGGTCCCCGTTCGCCCGCGGGCGGAGCGATCTCGCAGCCGAAGTCGTCTCCTCCCTCGTTCGCCGCCGCATCACAATGGCCGGGCGTTTACAAGGCTGGCCGGGGCGAGGTATGGTGCGTGAAGGTCCCAGGGGGACCGCTCCACGAGGTTCATCATGCGGCTCGCTCTGATCACTCTGCTGTCCACCCTCTTCGCCTCGACCACTGCCTTCGCGGCCCCGGCCAGCGACCAGGACGCCGATACCTCGGCCAACAAGGGCAAGGGCGGCAGCGGCACCACGGTCTACGACTTCGACGACGACAACGTCGACGGCGAGCTGCTCTCGCCCGAGGGCGCCAACATCGCCTCCCGTGGCCGCACCAAGCACGCCAGCCTCATCACCATCCGGCCGCACTTCATCCCCGAG
>CBFGLP010000788.1:0-5850 GCA_965649595.1 uncultured Myxococcales bacterium
CGAAGCGGTCGTGCGTGGCTGAGTGCACGCCACCTGCGGGGGGCTATAACCGAGTGCACTCCGCCTGCGGGGGGCTATAACCGAGTGCACGCCGCCTGCGGGGGGTTATCAAAGGATCTGGCGGGAGAGGTCGGCGATGAACGCCTCTTCTTCTGCCGTCACGGTCCCGTCAGCCTCGGCGATCGACTGCAGGTCGGCGACGACCCTAGCGCGCTGGTCGGCGTCGAGCTGATCGCACAGCAGCTCCGCCGACTCGTTGGTCTTGCGCTGCCTCGCGTCGGCCGAGAGCGACTTGTAATCGGCCACGGCTGCGCGGAGCAGCTCACCCACTTCGTCGAGCGACGACTCGGGCACCCACTGGCGCAGCTTGTCGGCCAGCTCCCGCATCTCGTCGCCCGTGAGCGTGCCATCGGCTCCGTGACCGAGCGCGAGATAGAGGAAGGCGATTGCGTGGAGTGCCTGCGGGTTCGTAGTCGTCGACATCCGCCGCAGGGTAGCAGTCGAGCAAGCGGCTGAGACCAGCAGTCGGGCGCGTGACCCCGTGGCTCAGCCGCGGCTCGGGCGTGGACGCCTGATCGGTGGCGCGCCTACTCGAGTCTCAGAGCCCGGCCTCGACCCGACGCCGAACTTCGTCGACGAGGTCGAGCACCTGCTTCTCCGTGATGCCCGAGGGATGAAGGTGGCGAAACGCGTCGGCGACCTTGTGCCAAGGGAACGCCTTGACGTCGACGCGACCGAGCCACGACACCGCGGTCATCAGACCGCGCACGATCGGCTCGTCGGTGACCACCGCGACCGAAACCCCCGAGCGCTTGAGCGCGTCCGACACCTGCCGTCGCTGCGGCGCCGAGACTTCGACCGCGCCTATCGACGTAGCGAGCACCTTGCGGCAAGGTGGTGACGCGATGGTGTCGCAGTAGTCCTGCCAGACGTCGTCGGGGATCGGGCCCGCGCGGTAGAAAGACACCATCAGATCGCCCTTCACGGTCCAGTGCTTGGATTCGGACGTGACCATGGCTCGCTCGGACGCTGGTGCGACGCACCGCAGCGCCTCTCACGCAGACTACAGCATAATGGAGGGGCGCTACTAGATCTTGAACACACCCCGACGCGGACGAGTGCGGGTATGCCTCACGAGAGATCACGCCACCGCGATGATGTCGATCTCGACCCGGGCGCCCTTGGGCAGCGCGGCCGCCTGCACGGTCACGCGCGCGGGGTGCTGACCTGGCTCGAAGTGACGCCCGTAGATCCCATCGACCACCGCGAAGTCGCCGATGTCCGCCAGGAAGATCGTGGCCCGGACCACGTTGCCGAACCCCATCCCCGCGGCGCCGAGCACCGCCTCGAGGTTGCGCATGACCTGCTCGGTCTGCGCCGCCACGTCGCCGGGGATCCCGAGCTCGGGCTTGCCAGGCACGAGGCCGATCTGCCCGGACGCGAAGAGGGTCCGCGATCCGGAGGCCACGATGCCCTGGTTGTAGTTTCCGACCGCCGCCGGGGCGTCGGGCGTGCTCACGACCTCGCGCTTGAACTCACTCACGGACGGAGGGTCGCCTGGAGAGGCAGGGCTTGCAAGCGGGAGGGTGGGCTGGTAGAAGCCTCGACCCAACCAACCGGGCGCGTAACTCAGCGGTAGAGTGCCACCTTCACACGGTGGAAGCCACAGGTTCAAATCCTGTCGCGCCCATGTTTAGAACGCGACGTAGGCTGCCCAGAAACCTTGATCTTGGATCAGGGGGTCTGGGCGGTGCCCCTATGGTGCCCCTGCGATCCGCGCTTTTCGTCCGATTCCTGTTGCGCTCGCGATCGGACCCTCCGAAGCACCGGTTGGGGCACCGCTTCGGCTCGGTGTGCCTGACGAGCTCCTGGATCACCCGAGGAGACACGTTGGCATCCGACAGGCTGGTCGTGAAGGTGTGCCGCATGATGTGGCTCTTCCCCGAGCGCACGAACACGTAGGCCGCCGAGCTTCCCTGCTCGGCCTCGTGCTCCCGAAGGGCATCGAGGAGCCGCTGGCTCATCGGTACCGTTCGGTTGCGACGGCCCTTTGGTGAGTGCGCGTCCCCATCCAAGCTCAACGCTCGCTGGACCCGGATCACGGGATTCAACGAGAAGGACCCCGCGGTCGGGATGTACGCGAAGCTCGATCAGAGATCGAGCTTCGCGCGGTCTTCAAGCAACGATGCTGGAATTCGGGGAATGTGGCAGCGGACCGTCACAATCGAGTAGGCGGATGACTCAATGCCCCGCCCCCGGCGGCAGGTTGATGAGCACGCAGATGTCGACGTCGGGGGTTTCGCTGTTCGCGACCACAATCCACCCAGTCCCGACCGAATTAGTCTGACTGTTCTCGATCACGAGCTTGTCCGCAATGCACTCTTCCGCGAGTTCGGCCGCGTTATACCGCTTGCTGCATACATTCGCCTGACAGCTCCAGCCGACGATCGTGGTGTTCGACGGCATGCTGAGCTCGACGTTGACGTGGGCCGCGATCGTGGCTTCGAAGAGCCCGGGGTCGACGGGATACTCGTACGCCGAGTTGGGTGCGCCGACCTCACCCGTGAGCGTCACAGTGGGTGTCGGTGACTGGGCCGGCTCGGGCCTAGCATGCCCGCCGAGGAGCAAGCTCGAGAGGGCACTGACGGAGAGCGAGAGGACGAGAGCGATGTTGGTCATGCCTCAGTGGTGTTGGACCTCGTAGCGATGGTTGCCCGAACGAACATGCGTCACGT
Organism: uncultured Myxococcales bacterium; assembly: GCA_965649595.1. Classification (GTDB taxonomy): domain Bacteria; phylum Myxococcota_A; class Polyangia; order Nannocystales; family Nannocystaceae; genus Plesiocystis. The sequence continues at coordinate 2,736 of CBFGLP010000788.1, forward strand.
CACATCCTCGGCGGATGCCGGCTCTGGAACGCGCTGCCCACGCAGCGTAGGCAGTATGCAACCCCCAATCACCGGATAGGAAGGTGCCAGTTTGGCCGCTGCTCACGAGCTTCGGTCAGCCGCGCGAGCGCGTCGTCTTGAAAGGTTACCCCACGCAGATCGAACCGCTCTACCGTCGACAAGCTCCGCGCCCCGAGCAGCGCGTCCACGGTCCACAGCGGCCACGGATAGCCATCGCTGTCGCTGGTCAGCACGAAGGTCGGCAGCGATGCGATGATCGGGACCGTGAGCAGCTCGATGAAAGCGCCGCGAACTGGGACATCGCTCCAGGAATCGCTCCATATGTGGTTTTGGAGAAACGCGTAATCGAAGTGCAGCGTCAGCGAGCGCAAGCTCGGCAGCTCGGCCTCGCGCAGCGCTTCGGTAGCCGTCTCCGGCCGCCAGAGTCTCAGCTCGAGCTCGCGCAGCTTAGCCAGCCGGATCGGGGGAACGGTGTCGCAAAACAGCTCGAGTCGCTCGAGCGCGGGAGTCCGCTCCCACGCACTGAAACCGGCTGACGAATAGGCGGGCGTCAGCGCCAGCTCGCGCAGCCCAGCGAGGAGCAGCGGATCGACGTTGGCGAGCAAGGACGCGAAGCCAGCGCTGCGGACCGCACGTGAGCTCGAGCTCACCCGCAGCGACCTCAGGCAGGCACAGATTGGCAACGAGAGCAGCATCCTGACCAGTTCCTCATCACCGAGCGGGAAGGGCTTGCGATTGGGGCCGTGCTCGTCGATCTCGATGCCGATCACCTGACCGGCCCACCAGCGCAAACGAACGCTGGCTTCGAAGCCGCGCAGGGGGCCGAACAAGTGCCCCCGGTGTTGTTGCAGCGCATCGGCAAAGGCTCGATCGAGCTCCTCACCCTGCTCAGGCTTTCGAGCACGCGCGAGGTCCAGCGCCGCAACGAGGCCGCGGGGGTCACCTTGCCGCTGCAGCCAGTCGGCGTAGACGGTAGCGGCGTCGACTGCCCAGCCGCTCTCGCGGATCGCCTGCTCGAGCTGCAACTCGCGAGCGCTGGTCCTTCGCACGATGTCGAGCTCGTCCGCGGCCGTCTCGAGGCCCTGCTCGGCCCAGAGCACGCGCTCGTCGGCGATCACTCGGTCGCGTGCGGCCGCGTCCGCGAAGCTCTCGCCGCGGTCGCGGGTCCACTCACCGCACCGCCCCCGCTCCCACGCCAACACAAGCCCGTGCCAGCGCAGCCGGACCAGCGGCTGATCGCCACGCAGCGGGTGGCGAGGATCGAAGGCGTAGAGGTGCTCGGCCTCCTCGATCATCTCGACCTCGCTGGCCGCCTCGCTGGCGAAGCGAGCGACAAGCGTCGCGGCTTGGTCGTGCTCGAGCCCGCGCGCGAACACCTGCTGCTGCGCGACGATCTGGCGGAGCTCGAACGGCCCGAGCCCAGTCACGTAGCGCAAGAGCTTGAGCGCGGTGACCTTGCCATCGCCAGTCAGGTAGCGCAGGCGGTAGGTCGGTCTGTCACTCATGGCACTCGACCATCACCTCGAGATGGTCCTCGGCGGCTTCGGCCGACGAGGTCGGCCGGACTATCGGCCTTGTATCATGGTCAGGGTGCTTCTTCAACATCGCACACTTGACGATCCCGTAATGTTACCCCCGATTGTGTCGATCTGCTCTCGGCCGATCAGTGGGAGCCGGCTAAGATTCGTTGAATAAGGTGATCCAGTAATAGCGCTTCAACGGCCGGCTCGGAGCGGGCGCCTTGGTCTCTCGCAGCGAGCCTCCATTTTTCTCGATGACGCGAATGGAGGCCGCGTTCGTGTCGTCGCACGTGACGAGGACTTCACGTAGGCCGAGCCCGCGCGCCACCGGCAAAGCCTGCCGCAACATCTCGGTCGCGACGCCACGGCCTCGGACAGACGGAACGGTGTCGTAGCCGATGTGGCCGCCTTCGATGCGAAGCGCGTCGTTCAGCTCGTGATGAATCGAAATGCGCCCCACGAACTGTTCTTCCGCGATGGCCCACAGGTGCGTCTTGGGAACGAACGTCTCGGTCCTCCGATTCGCGTCAGCCAGCTTCTTCGCCACGAACGCGGCGAAGTCCTGTTCGGCGATCTCGATGTCGCCGCCGCTCCACCACGGAAGGCCTTCGTGTTGGAATTCACGAAGCGCCCGGAAGAAGCTCCCGCGAAATCGCTCGGCAGGTGGAACGAGCTGGATCTGCACCCATCGATAGTAGCCGTACGGCACCCCTTCGGTCTACCCCCGTCGTGACCGGAGTCCCTGATGCGGGGGTGCCCCTCGATCAGACTTCATGGAGTGACCGGCTCGCGATCGCACGTCGTGAGCGCCTACTACCGCAGGCTTGTTTCGCGGGTTAGCCCGAAGCCAGAGCCGCATACGAAAGGAGCCGGTCATGTCCAACTGTACCACGTTCATCGGTCTCGACGCCCACAAGCAAACCATCATTGCCGCGATTCTGCTTCCGCGGTGCCGCACGCCCGAGGTCGTCGCTTTTGGCAATAACCCGCAGGCCATCCGGCGCTTCGTCACCAACTTGGCCAAACGTGCCGGCGGTCCGCTCGCCGCCTGCTACGAGGCGGGTCCGCTCGGATTCGACCTCCTGCGCCAACTCGAGGCCCTCGGGGTCGAGGCGAAGGTCATCGCACCGTCGAAAATCTGGGCTCAGCCGGGCAACCAGATCAAGACCGATCGTCGTGACGCGGTGAAGCTCGTCAATCAGTTCAAGGCGCAGATGCTCACGACCGTGCATCCGCCGAACGCCGAGCAGGAAGCCGTTCGAGATCTCTGTCGTGCTCGCGAAGACGCGAAGGCGGACGAGACCCGGGCCAAGAACCGCCTGGCCCAATATCTGTTGCGGTGAGGCCTGCATTTCGAGGGGACGACCCGGTGGTCGGATCGCTATTGGCAATGGCTCGAATCTCTCGAGTTCGACAACCCCGCCAACTCATGAGCTACGTACGCGTTTACACCGATCGGGTGGTGCGAGGCCCTAATTTGCACGCAGCACGGGGAAGGCCTTTTCGATCATGGAGAGCGCTCCCTCCTCGAACAGTGGCTCCCCGGGGCGCTGCGCGCGGGCGAGTTACTCTGG
>CBFGLP010000789.1:0-10433 GCA_965649595.1 uncultured Myxococcales bacterium
GAACACGTGCTCGCCCTCGGGCGTGACGATCAGGTCGAAGCAGGCGAACACCAGCCCGAGCCGGTCGAGCAGCGCCCGACAGCGCGCCTCGACGTCCGCTGGCAGCTCGCCCGGCGTGGTCGCAATCGTCCGAGTACCCGCGCGCCAGTCGATCTGCGCGACCTCGACCGCCTGCGAGTCGAGCCGAGCCACGATGGTGTGCTGACCAATGAAGGTGACCCGCAGCTCGTGCGACTTCTCGACGCGCGGCTGGAAGATCCCAGGCGACAGGCGGAGCACCTCGTCGTCGGGCAGATCGTCCTCGCCGATCACCGAAGTGAACAGATATGCGACTCCATCCTCGCTCTGCCACTGGGACGTCATGAAGGGCTTGTAGATGGTCTCGCCCGAGTTGCTGCGAATGAACGCCCGAATGTGCTCCGGATCATTGCTCATTAGGGTCGGTGGAATCCGCAGGCCGACGCGGGCTGCCTCGCGCAATTGCAATGACTTGTTGCTCGCGCGCCGGGCCGCCTCGCGTGGGTTGACCCAAAAGGCCCCGGGCTCGATCGTTCGCCAGAGCGCCTCGTCGAGCTGTCGCCACTCGCGGACCGCGAACCCATGATCACCGGGGTGCATGTGCTCGGGCAGCACCGCCGCGGTCGGGCGCCGCAGCCAGACCGCGTCGAAGCGGCCCTTGCTGTCGATCCCGACCCCGCGCAGCTCGAGGTTCGGTTCGCCGCTCGGATCGATCGTCAGCGAGAGGGTCTGGCGGCTGGGCCGATCGGCGCCGTACCAGAGCACCGCTTCATGCCCGCGGCTAGCCAGCGCCCGCGCGACCACCTGCGCGTGAATGTCCTTGATCATCGTCGGAATCAGCACTCGCATGACGTCGCTCGTCTCCTCGCAGGCCCAAAGCCGCGGGAGAGACCCATCCAATTGCCGATTCAGCAATCGCACGCGACCACATTCGCAATCATACGACTCGAATGTTCACATGTACCGATGAGGTCCTGCCCCGCTCCCGGTTCGACGAGGCCGGGCCGAATTCGGTCCCCACCCACCAACTTTTTCGAGCGCCGGTGGGGATGGCTCCTTCACCCGGCTCAGCGCGCCCGCGCCAGCGTCACCAGCACCTCGTGCGGCTCGACGCTCTCCCATTGCTCCAACTCGAAGTAGCCCCGCGCGAGCCACTGAAGCACCCGTGACTGCCCCCGCTCGGCTTGCTTGTGTGGCCGGCCCTCGAGGCCGAGCATGCGCCGGAGCGGTCGTCGACGCGGCACCCCCAGCTCGATCACCCGGGTACCCGGCCGCAACAGCTCGAGGCAAGCCTCCGGCGGATCCGGTCGCTCGAGCACGACGCAGAACAGCAGCGCGTCGAGGCTGGCCAGCTCGGCGATCGAGAGGCGGCCTTGCTCGTCGGGCTCGAGGGCGGGCCACTCGGCCAGCACGTCACGAACCCGCCGCGGCGCCCGACGGGGCGCCCACACCCCCACGCGCTGGTCCGCGAGCAGCAGCGGGAGCCACTGGCGCAGCGGTGGGCAGGGCAGGTGGACCTCCACGGGGCGGAGTTTGCCATGGATCACGCAGACAGCTGCCCCGCTCGAGCGCCGGCAGCCCGCCGATGCAGCCACGCCGGAGCATCTGTAAAAATCCCCGCCGTGAGCTTCTCGATCGGACAGACCCCCGACCGCGACGACCTCGCCCGTTTCCCCAAGGTCGCTCGTCAGCACGCGCTCGCAGCCCGAGGCCTGCCGGTTCCGCCCGGCGTCGTGCTCGACCTCGCCACGGCTCGACGGATCTTCGCGGGCGCGGGCGAGGACGATCCAGCGCTCGCTTGGGTGCGCGCGCAGTTCGACGCGGGCGAGCGAGTGATCGCTCGTAGCGCGAGGGTGCTCGAGGACAGCGACAAGGCCAGCGGGGCAGGTCTCGGCATGTCGGTCGCCGGGCTCGGCAACCTCCGCACGCTCGAGGGCGCGCTGGCGATGATCGAGGCCCACGCTCGCACGCTGCCCGACGCCGAGCGCTCGCACACGCTGCTGCTGCTCCAACGCGAGGTCCCTCGCCGGGCGCTGCTGGTGGTTGTCCGCGGCGGTGAGCCAGGTGATCGCTTCTACGTCGAGGTTCATGGGCCGACGGCCGGGCCCGAGCCGCTCGCCGAGGGTCGCTCGCCCGACTGGGCCGGGCCCTTGAGCGAGTGGCCCGACCCCAGCCGCGAGCGGGTCGATGCGCTGTCCAGCAAGGTCGCGAGCTGCGAAGCCGGTCAACACGGTGTCGATCTCGAGATCGTGGTCGATCCCGCGGGTGAGCCCTGGTTGGTGCAGGCGCGACCCTTGACCGCTCCGCTGCACCCGAGCTGGCCCGCGTTCGTGAGCGCGCTGCGACGCGAGGGGCGGACGCCCGAGGACCTGCGTGGCAGGTTGATCCTCGACGGCGAGCACAACCCTGCCCCGCTCTCGCCGGCGCACACTTGGGTGATGCAGCGGCTGAGCGTGCTGCGTCCGGGCAAGGTCGGAGATCCGGTGATCCTGGCCGGGTGGCTGTACTTGCGGATGCTCCCGCGCGAGTTCGGCAGCGAGCACCTCGACCACGCGATGGACATCCACGAGGCGCTCGCGTGGCTGCTCGACCAGGCGCTGCCGCGGGCGCGGGCCGAGCTCGACGCCTTCGATCGCCTGCTCGCGCAGGGGCCCACGCTCGCGGTCGCGCTCGAGCAGGCCGAGGCGCTCTTCGTCACGATGATCGACGCCTACGTCGGTCGGCTGGTCCCGGCCCGTCGCGCGGCCCTGCGTCGGATCGGTGGGCAGCTGCCCGAGCGCAGCGCGACCCCCTTGGTCCTGCGCGAGCGCGGAGCGTTCTTGGACGTGCTGCCAGCCGAGTGGGACATCGCGAGCCCAGTGCTCGGCGAGCTGCTCGCGGCCGGACGTCCCGCGGGCGCCGACGAGCGCGAGCTCCCGCGCGACGACGTGGCCGCGACGCGGCTGCTCGGCGAGTGGGACGATCACCTGTTCGCGCTCGGGCTCGCGCCGCTGCGTCGACTGTGGCTCTACGCGGCGCAGCGGCTCGGCCTCGACGAGTCGCGCGTGTTCTTGCTCGGCGGCGGCGAGCTGGTCGCGCTCGACGAGAGCCGTCACGCGCTCGGCAGCCCAGCGGCTCTCGACGCGTTGCTCGACGCCCGCGCTCGCACTTGGGCGGACCAGGGCGAGCTCGATCCACCCACACAGATCCTCGACGGGCATCCGCTGCCGCGGCCGGTAGGTGGCGTCCTGCGGGGGCTCGCGATCGGTGAGCCCTTCACGGGCCCGGTCGTGCAGCGACGAGACCTGCGAGACCTGTTGGCCGATCCCCCACCCGCGGGCGCCGTGCTATGCATGCCCGCGCTCACGGCCCAGGCCGCGGTCGCGCTGCACGAGCTCGGGATCCGGGCGGTCTGCACCGAGTACGGCGGCGCGCTGGCGCATGGTGTGCTGATGGCCCGCGAGCTCGGGTTGTCAGCGCTGATCGGCTGTCGTGGGTGCACGCGCGTGCCCGAGGGGACGCAGGTGCGGGTCGACACTCGGGCGCGGCGGCTGTGGCCGTTGATCCCGGTGGTCTGAGCGAGATAACCGACTCCACCGCCACTTCGAGGCCGAGCGCTAGGCTGCTAGGTTTCGCCCTGATGATGGCCACCGCCAACCGCCTCGAGGAGCACCGCACCGCGCTGACTGGCCACTGCTATCGGATGTTGGGCTCGGCCTCCGAGGCCGACGACGCCGTGCAAGAGACGATGGTCCGGGCATGGCGAGCACTCGATCGCTTCGAGCAGCGCGCGTCGCTGCGGACCTGGCTCTACCGGATCGCCACCAACGTGTGCCTCGACGCGCTCGCCGATCGCTCCCGCCGAGCCCGACCGATGGAGCTGGGCCCCGCGGGCAGCATCGACGATCCGCTCGCCACGCTCGAGCACTCGCATTGGATCGAGCCGATCGCCGATGATCGAGCGCTGCCGAGCGACGCCGACCCAGCCGAGCTCGTGCTGCTGCGCGAGAGCATTCGGCTCGCGTTCGTGGCGGCGATTCAGCACCTGCCGCCCAAGCAGCGCGCGGTGCTGCTGCTGACCGAGGTGCTCGGCTGGTCCGCCGCCGAGGTCGCGAGCACGCTCGACACCTCGGTCGCCGCGGTCAACAGCGCCTTGCAGCGAGCTCGCGCGACGCTGGCCAGCCGCGATGTCAGCTTGCCTCGCGCGCCGCTCTCCGAAGATCAGTCGACGTTGATCGAGCGCTACATCGAGGCGTTCGAGCGCTACGACGTGGCCGCGCTGACCGGCCTGCTCCACCAGGACGCGACGATGTCGATGCCCCCCTACTCGCTCTGGCTGCGCGGACACGAGGCGATCGCGGCCTGGCTGCTGGGGCGTGGTGCGGGCTGCCGAGGCTCCCGACTGATCGCAACTCGCGCGTGTGGATCGCCTGCATACGGCCAGTATCGACCGCCGAGCGAGCCCGGGGGCCCGCATCGCGCGTGGGCGCTGGGAGTGCTCGAGGTGTCTGGGGGTCAGATCGTCGGGCTCAACTCGTTTCTGGACACCGAGACGCTGTTCCCACGCTTCGGCCTGCCGCTCGAGCTCTGATCGATTTTTGCGACGGACCGATGAGTTCGGACGGGCTCGGAGGTCTATGGGCCACGAACCGTCCGTGAGGGACACCATCATGCCAGCGAACCGAAAGATCTTCGTCAACCTGCCCGTCCGCGATCTCCAGAAGTCGGTCGCGTTCTTCACCAAGCTGGGCTTTCGCTTCAACCCGCAGTTCACCGACGAGAACGCGACCTGCATGATCGTCAGCGACGAGGCCTTCGTGATGCTGCTCGTCGAGGCGCGCTTCAAGGACTTCACCAAGAACCAGATCTGCGACACCAGCAAGTCGACCGAGGCCTTGATCTCGCTCTCGGCCGAGAGCCGCGCCGAGGTCGACGAGCTGGTCAAGACCGCGATCGCGGCCGGTGGCAGGCACGCGATGGAGCCGATGGACATGGGCTTCATGTACGGCTGGAGCTTCTACGATCTCGACGGACACCACTGGGAGGTGTTCTACATGGATCCCTCCGCAGTCCCGCCGCAGTGACGCTCGCACGGGTGCTCGGCTCGCGACCACGAGTCGAGCACCCACGCGCTTGGCTACCTCGGTCTCAGATCACGTCTTCGGACAGGCTCTCGTCCCGTCGGCGCGGCACGTGGGGCTTGGCGGGCGCCGCAGCTGGAGGTGCCGGGCTCCGCACGACGGGCTCGGCCCCTCGCTCGCGGGCGACCGACTCGGCTCCGACCGCCACGGGCGTGACCGCGGGTGCGAGCACGACCGGCTTGGCCGCCTGCAGCACCCGCTTCCACTTGCCGTTGACCCGCTCGCGCAGCTCCTTGCCGACCTTGAAGAAGGGCAGCCGCTTGGGGCCGACGTGAACCACGTCGCCGGTCCGCGGGTTACGGCCCTCGTAAGCCTTGTACTGCCGGACGGTGAAGCTCCCGAAGCCGCGGATCTCGATCCCGTCGCCCGCGATCAGGGCCTCGGTCATCGCATCGAAGATGGTGTTGACCACCATCTCGGCGCGACCCTTGGTCAGGCCCGACTCTTGGGCGACTCGCTCGATCAGCTCGGACTTGGTCACCGTTCGCTCCGGAGGACACTCGCGCAGCGTCCGCGCGCAGGTTCGATGGTATGGCCGAAAACCTAGCGATATCAAGATCTTTTGCGTCGCACGGACCGACCGGAGCGCGTCGACTAGGCGTATCCTGCTGTCACGCAGCCGCGATCGCGTCGCGCAGCGTCCGCTCCGTCGTCTGGGTCTCGCTCCAGACGAATCGGTCGCTCACAGCTCCGACTTGAGCTCGGGGAAGCGCTGCAGGATCCGGCCGACGAACTGACCGTCGGGGTAGTGGTTCAGGTAGGCGCGCGCACCCGCGAGCGCTCGCTCGATCTTGCCGCTCTCGATCGCGGCGAGCACCAGGTTGAAGCGCGCGAGCTCGGCCTGCGGATGATCGGGAGCCCGGCGCAGGAACTCCTCGAAGTTGCGGGTCGCCGACTCGTAGTCCTGAGCGAAGTCCATGCGCAGGATCCCGAACATCAAGAGCGCCTCGACGGCCTCGGGCTCGTGTCCGTGACGACGCATGAAGTCGGCCAGACAGCGAGCGGCACGAAAGCGAGTGTCGACGTCGAGGTAGAGCTCGCGGCAATTGTCGAGCGCGAGCTCTACCAGAGCCTTGCGCTCGCGCTCGGCATCGGAGACGCCCGGGCTCAAGGGCGGGCGCCTGGGCTTGCCGCGCGTGTCGATGGTGATGACGGTCGGGACGCTCTCGCTCTCGCTGCGTGGCCGACTCCGCACGCGCGTCCGCTTGGTCCCCTCGACCGAAGCCGACCGACCCTTCTCCGCGATCGGCTCGAGCACGGCTGTCTTCTCGACGCCCGAACGATTGACCGAAGCCAGCAGCTCCGCACGAGCTCGGTTGGCCTCGGGGAGCTCGTCGATCCGGCGCAGGCGGGGATCTTCGCTCAGGCCAGGCACCGTCCACGAATTCGGCACCTGCTCGACGAGCCGAGCGTACTCGCCGGTCTCGCCCTCGTCGTCGAGCGTCAACGCGATCGGCTCCTCGTCGGCCAAGGGCAGCGCCGCAGCCACCTCGACGCGCCCGAGCCACTGTTGGCTGCCCTCGGCGACGTCGAAGCGGCGACCAGCGTCGAGCAGCGCGAGCAGGTCACCGCGCTCGTCCAGCACCTCGACGCTCCCGCGCAGCACCGCGATCGTGCTGCGCTCGTCTGCGTCGACGCTGATCGTGGCCACGCTGTCGAGCACCTGCACGAGCCCGCCGGGCGTACGAACCAACAAGATCGGATCGTCGGGCTGTCGCTCGTAGCGGACCGCGATCCTGCCCGCGAGCAAGCGCAGCTCGAGCTGTGTCGCCGAGGCGCTGTGCCACTGCACGCGCGAGCCTGGCGTGAGGTTGGCCAACACCCGACCGAGCAGCGCGACCTGGACCGGCTCGGCCTCGGCCTCGAGCCGGGCACCCACGGCGAAGGTGTCGCTGCTGGTCAGCTGACCTTGCTCGTCGATCAGCTTGGCGCTGCCAGCCACGACCCGACCGAAGCTCTGGGCTCGATGCTCGAGCCCGCCCTGCTCGTCGAGCTCGCGCTCGTGCCAGAGCGCCAGCTGATTGACGCGCTCGAGCGTCGGCGTCGGGAACAGCCGCTCGCCGACGCTCGGAACCATCAACGAGAGCGCCAGCAGCGTGGCCGCGCTCGCCAGCACGAGCACGCCAGCGGTCGCGCTGGTTCGCCGCCAGCCATACCAAGGCAAGCGCTCGCGCTCGTGCAGCTCGCGGCTGCGCGCGAGGATCGTCTGGAACTCGCGCTGCCGCGCTCGCTCGTCCGGCGGCCGAGTCGGCGCCGGCTTGCGGTAGACCGCGGCCAAGCGCTGGTGGTAGCGCCGACACTCACGGCAGCTCGCGCAGTGGTCCAAGAAGCGCTCGCGCAGCTCGGGGTGCGCTCGCTCGGCGATCACGAGCTCGGCGTCCTCGCGGACCTCCTGACAGCCGTAATGGACCCGCCTTGTCATGCAGACCTCGTTAGCCGCGGACGGCTGACTCGCTCACGAGCGTTCGTAGGCGCTTGCGCGCGCGGGTGAGCCGATCGCCGACCGTGGAGATCGGCCGGTCGACGATCTCGGCGATCTCTTGCAGGGTCAGGCCCTCGTAGTGGTAGAGCACGAACACCTCGCGCAGGTCTGGGTGCAGCCGGGCGAGGATCCGCTGCGCCTCCTCGCGTGCGACCACCTTGCTGACCTGCACGCGATCCGCCCCCCGACCGATGTCGAACCAGCGGACCGCTCGCTGCATGCGATCACGACGGAAGCGCTGGCGGATCAGGTTGTGCGTGGTGTTGGCGGTGATCCGGTAGAGCCAGGTGCTGATCGCCGCCTTGCCCTCGAAGCTGTCGATCGCCGCGAACGCGCGCGCGAAGATGGTCTGGACGAGGTCGTCGATCTCGGAGTCGGAGCCGAGCAAGCGGTGGAGGTGGCCGCGAACCTGCTGGTGGTGGCGCTCGTAGATGTCGCGCAGCGCTCGCTCGTCGCCCGTGCGCGCGCGGGTCAGCAGCGCCTGCTCCTCACGCCGCTCGATCGAGGTGTCGACGCCCTCGCCGACGTCGAGCGCAGCGTCGCTCGGCTGCGCCCCATCGAACCCGCCTGCCCGATGCCCGCGCTCGTCGTGAACGAAGTCGAGGGCGTCGAGCGGCAACACGTCGCTGGTGATCTCGGAGGGATCGAGCATGAGCACAGATGTGGAGGCACTCGCCTCGCGCGAACCAAGCTCTCGGACACCGCGACCCATGGCTGTTACGGCGCAGGATATCAGACTCGCGGCGGCGGCTGGTGCGAGCAGGTATGCTGGCCGCTCGCGTGCCAACGCCCGCCGAACCGAGCTCGCCGCTGCATCCGCGAGGGCGGGTGCTCGGCGTCGATCCAGCGCAGTTCTGGGCGCGTCCGCTGACCCACACCGCCCTGACCGAGCTGATCGCCAAGTACGAGGCGCTCGCCGGTCTCGCGCGCATGCCCGACACGCCCGAGCGCAAGCTCGCGCTGCGTCGCAGCGCCCATCGCTGGCCTGGTAGCCTCCGCGAGGCAGAGCTGATCGGACCGCAGCGGGTCGACGAACGCCTGCTCATCGCTCGTGCGGCGCTCGAGCTGCCCGAGCAGCCGCGCGAGCGCTGGCTCGCGAGCGCGAGCGTGGTGCTGGTCGCGTGGGCCGAGCTGCACGGGCTGCTCGCCGATCTAGCCCGCTTTCGCGCTCGAACGCGACGCGAGGCCGAGGCCGACCGAGCGACCGGCGAGCGCTTCGTCGCGTGGCTGACGGACCTGCCCTTCGACGCCCCCGAGCACGCGCGCTGGCCTGTGGCCGCCAGGATCGTCGACGTGATCGGCCCGCGCCCGAGCACCCGCGGCATGTACCTGTGGCTAGCGGCTCGGATGGGCCTCGGCCTGCCCGTGCTCAACCGGATCCTGCTCGCGCGCAGCGGAGGTTGGGATCGCCGACCAGGCGATCCCGAGTGGGCCCATGACGATCAGCCCTGAGATCTGCGCTACCCTCGCGAGCAATGTCGCTGGTCGCTCGCTCGATCGCCCTCGCGGCGCTGCTCGGCAGCCTCGGCCTCGGCGGATGGACGGCGACGAGCGTCGGCGCCGAGAGCCAGGCTCAGCTCGCCGACGCGCTCGCACGCCAACGGACGGTCGCCGAGGCTGCTCGCGCGAGCGCGGATGCTGCCTCCGCCGACGCCAACGACCCGCTCGCGTATCGCCGCGAGGTCGAAGCGGCGCTGGCCGAGCACGGCCTCGCGCTCGAGCTCGAGCCGCTGCTGCAGCGCCTGCGCGAGCCCAACGTGTTCTTTCACCCAATCAGCCAGAGCGCGCCCCGACGCCTGAAGATCGGTGACACGCTGCGCGAGCAGGACCTCGAGCTGCGGGTCTACGTCGCGGACCTGCGGGTCCAGTCGCGTGGGATCGACACGACCAGCAAGCACACGTTGATCGAGCTGCACAACCGCGGCACCGCTCCGGTTGCCTATCGGCTGCTCGCCCGGGCGAGCGATGGCAGCGACTGTCGGCTACGCGCGCTGACCCGCTACGACGCCGTGATCCTGCAGCCCGACGAGCTGGTCCAGATCTCGGTCTGCTCGGGCAACCATGGCGTCGAGTTGCTCGACCTGCGCTTCATCGAGCTGACCCCGCTCGGCGCCATCTGGCTCGCGCAGCTCCCCCCTCGCGCGCTCGGGCTCGACGACCACGCCGTCCGCAGCCACCAGACCAACGAGGGCGTCACCACCTGCACGACCGTGACCGTGCCGACCGACGAGCTCAACGGTCGGCTCGCCCGCGACGAGCTGGCCTGGGAGGACGTGGTCGACTTCTACAGCCGCCACGACTGCTTGGTCCACGCTTGGCAGCCCGCGTACCGACGGATCGTCGAGCCGCTCACCGAGCTGCCCGCGCGAGCCGAGTGAGCCCCCTTCGAGGGCCCCAAAAGCGAAAGGGCGACCTGGTGGGCCGCCCTCTCGAGTCGTACGAACTTGGACCTCAGTAGCCGCCCGGCTGTCCGTACCCTGCCGGCTGCCCGTACCCGAGCTGCCCCTGCGGAGCGCCGCCCATCGCCGGATAGCCACCGCCGAACGCCCCGGGACCCATCGCGCCCATTGCAGCCGCGCCCTCCATACGGAACATCGTGTTGGAGTACTGCCACTTGAGCTGCTTGGCCATGAACCAGAACATGTAGAGGTAGAGCGTCGGGATGGCCAGGAGCGCAGCGACCAAGACCATCACGAAGAGCTCGCCGCCCGACCCCTGGAAGGTCGCACCGAAGCGCTTGCCCTCGATGTCGATCTTGAGGTGCTCGAGATGGAACTTGCGCAACTTAACCTGGAACCAGGGCATGTAGATGT
>CBFGLP010000790.1:0-5046 GCA_965649595.1 uncultured Myxococcales bacterium
GAAGTCTGCTGCCGCAGCTCGCCCGGCGAGGGGGCGACCTTCGAGGTCACGCTGCCCCGGACGATCGGCGAAGGGCTTCGTCAGCCGCCCGCGGCTGAAGGGGTGTGAACCTGATGCACGAGCGCACGATCCTGATCGTCGACGATAGCCCGGACATCCGCGAGGTCATGCACGACCTCCTGACCGACGCGGGCTATCGCGTGCTCTTGGCGGCCAACGGCAAAGAGGCGCTCGAGCTGCTGCGATCCGGGCGCGAGCAGGTGAAATTGATCCTGCTCGATCTGATGATGCCGGTGCTCGATGGCTGGGAATTTCGCAAGATTCAGCTGGCCGATGAGGCGCTGCGGGGGATCCCGGTCGTGGTGATCACGGCCTCGCAGGGGCTCGAGGTGTTGCAGGAGCCCGTCGCAGTGCTCGAGAAGCCGGTGATGCTCGACGTGTTGTTGCGTACGGTGTCGAGGTACTGCTGAGCGCCCGAAGCCGAGCGCTCCCTCGGACCGACACGGCTTGACGGAGCTCGGGGCTCGTGAGACCGTGGCTGCGTGAGCAGGGCCAGAGTTCTTTCCCTCGCGCTGGTGCTCGGGGTCGTTGCCCCGATGACCGCGTGTGATGACCCGCCGACCTGTGCGCTCCGGGCGACCTTCTCCGAGGGCCTGACAGGCGAGGCGCGCTGGAATCGAACTGGCGCCGAGAACTGCGGATTGGCGAGCATCGAAGCCTTCGACCAGCTGGTCATCTTCATCCGTAACGATGGGGCGGAAGGCCCTGAAGGGATGTTCATCACCCTCGAGGGGGGGTCGCTGAGCGTGGGCACGCACGAGGCGAGCCTCGACTTCTTCACCCCCTTGGGCTTGTGGTCGACCAGCAGGGCTGCGTGCACCGCCGAGATCGTCGAGGTCACGGCCGAGGATTGGACGCTGATCGACTTCGTGTCGTTTCGCGGCACGCTCGACTGCCCGGACCCGCTGATCAGCGCCTTGGGCGATCCGGTCGAGATCGACGGGGTCGTATTCGGCGGACACGTCTACAACGAATTCTCCGAGCTCCCCGCGATCTGAACCATGAACGTGATGCGACGGTACCTTCCTGGGGTTTTGGCTGCGACCCTTGCCATCGCGGCCGTGTCGACGGGCATCACCACCGCACACGCGGCACCACCGGTCGAGGCTCAGGACGAGGTCCTGCTGACCAATGGTGGGTTCGTGCGCGGGGAGATCATCGAGATGATTCCCGGCGAGTACGTGGTGATCGTGACGAGAGCGGGAGAGACTCGCCGCTTCACGTGGGGCGAGACCAAAGCGGTTCGGGTCAAGGGCGAGCTCGTAGAGGCGGGCTCTGCCACACCCAGCGAGCCTGAGCCCGAGCCTGAGCCCGAGCCGGAGCCGGAAGTCGACGAGCCGGTGGGGGAGGAAGGCGAGGGCGAAGCTGGCCCCGTCGAGGGACCCTCACCCCGACGCCCGCACGTGCACATCGAGGTTGGCGAGGGCACCGAGCAGGTCACGCTCCAGCGCGTGCTCGGGCGCAGCTCGTACCCCGACTCGGCCAAGATCACCTCGTCGACCGTGTGGGAGCCGGTCTGCAACGCGCCTTGCGATCAGCAGATCGAGGATCCGGACGACGAGTTCTTCCTCGCTCGTGGCGACAAGGCCATGACGGCTGGCTTTCGGCTGCCCGGCGACGCGAGCAAGTACCAGATCAACTTCTCCAAGCAGAAGGGGCGTCCGGCGCTCCTGTGGACCGGCGTCGCGGTGCTGCCGGTGAGTGTGGTGACCGCCATCGCGCTGGCGATCATCCCCTCGCGGCACAACGTTCGGCAGAGCAGCGCCGCCGGGATGTGGGCGGGCGCGGGCGTGATCGGGGTAGTCGGGGCGGCTGCTGGAGTGACGCTGATCTCGTTCGGCGTGGGCCGGCGCGAGTTCGAGGTGCTGCCGCTCGACGAATAGAGGCTAGCTCAAGGAAACACGATTTCGCGCTCGGTCGGCCAGCTGATCGAGCGCTCGTGCTTCTTGCCATCGATGATGACGAAGGCCTTGTGGTTGCCATCCGTGGCTGGCACCGCGATGCGGGGGCCGCTGCCGATCGATTGGCCGTCGAGGAACACCGCCACGTTCTTGGGCGCCTTGAACACGAAGCACTTGCAGTGCTCGCCGAGCGAGTCGAGGTTGGCGAGGGCGACGTCGATCTGGATGCCGTAGTTGACGTTGTTGGCCCCGGTCACGCCCGCGGTGACGACCCCGACCACCCGGCTATGGCGATCGAAGATCGGGCCGCCAGAGTTGCCTGGGTTGAGTGGGATGTCGGTCTGGAACACCGGTCGCTGCGTCCCGACCGGGTAGATGTTGGAGATCATGCCCTTGTTGAAGGTCCAAATCCCGCCGGTGCCGTGTCCGACGGAGCCGACCCAGGTGCCGACCTTCATGTCGCGGGTGCTGGCGAACTCGAGCCGCGGCGCGTTGGCGATGTCGATCTTGAGCAGCGCGAAGTCGATGTTGTCGCGGGCCAGCTCGCGGACCTCGGCTCGATGACGCGTGCCGTCGCGCAGCACGACGTCGACCTTCTTGGCCTTACCGACCACGTGAGCAGACGTCAGGATCCAGCCGTCGGACGAGACGAAGAAGCCGGAGCCGTGGCCATCCTTGGTCGAGATGAACACGACCGCGGGGGCGATCTTGTCGAACATGCCCTGCTGCCAGGCCTCGAGGTCGGCGACCTGCTGGGCGCCGCGCTCCTCGGGCGTGGACGGGGGCGCGAACAGGGCGAAGGACAGCAAGAGGGCGAGCGTACGCATGGTCGTGCCTCGGTGAAGATGATCCCAGCCCTCAGGGCCAGCTCGGTTAGAACTTGCCGGACAGGAACACACCCGCGCCGACGGTCGAGACGGCGGGGCTGATCTGGATCGTGGACGCGACCCGGTCTTTGCGACTGGTGTAGTCGAGTCGCTCGGCCAGCTTCGCGCGGATCTGGTCCTCGACGTCGTCGGGCAGGCCGAGCCGCGTACGCAGGCCGCGGTTGTACTCGTCGATCTCCTGCCGCTTGCGCGCAGGCGTGAGCACCTTGGGGATCACCGCGCCAGCGATCAGCATGCCGAGCCCGGCGACACCGAACCCAGTGAGGGTCCCGCCCGCGATGACCATCGAGCGGCCACCCGAGCAATTGGCGTCGAGCGAGAGCTCGCATGGCGCGAGGGCTCCGACGACCAACAGCGCGAGCCCGGCTGGCAACGCGGTGCTCGTGAAGATCACGCCCGGAAGCACCAACCCACTCTTGAGCGCCTTGCGCTTGCGGTGGCGCTCGGCCTCGTCGGGCTTGCCCACGTAGTCGAAGAACTGGCTGTCGACGACGACCTGGTTCTCGACGCCTCGCAGGGCCGTGTTGGTCTTGCCCGCCGTGATCGCGCCAGTCTGAGTGTTGAAGTAGACGACGTATTGATAGTGGAGGAATTTGTCGAGGTACTCGATCTCGGCGTCGGTTAGACCATATTCGTTGGTCGCCTCGCTGTTTTGACTGATCACCTCGGAGACGCTGCCGATCGCCTTCTCGCTGACCCCGGCCGTATTGCTGCCGCCGCTCGCCGCAGCCAGCTGGTCGCCCGCGGCGAGGCTGAAAGCGTTCACGACGCTGCCGTCGGTCGCGTAGAAGGTGACCACCAACGAGATGTCGGCGCCGTCGCCGAAGGTGCGAACGATCGCAATCGCGTCGACGGCTTGGTGCTTGGCGAGCTCGACAATCTGCTGATCGCCGAGGCCCGCCACGCTGCCGAGCGCTGACGCATCCATGACCACGTCGAGCTTGCGGCTGGAGCGTAAGCCGGCTTCTACAGCTCTCCGGGCGTCCTCGAGCGCGGGGCTGGGCTCACCCCCGGCGACCACGATCACGCGCCGATCGGTCTCGCGTAGGTAGGAGGCGACCGCATCACCGCTCATCGTCGTGGACCAATCGATGGCGGGCGTGGGGGCAGGTTTGCTCGGTGGTGGAGCCGCGTGCACGAGACCCGGAGCACCCGTGGCGATCGCTAGCGCGGCGATGCACGGCAGCCAATGGTGGAGCTTGATCATTCGCGCCGACTCTATCGGGGTTGGTGGGGCGGTGCAATGCTCTTGTGGCGGGGTCACTCGTGCATGGAGCCGACCCTTCGTCCTCGGGCCTACCAGACCGCCAGCGGAGCGCCGATTCGCGGATCATCCTCGTCGAGGGAGGGTCGACCAGGACCGTCCTCGCCAGCGGAGCGGCGACTAGGACCGTCCACCGGCAGCTCGATCGAGAAGGTCGCGCCCTCGCCGGGTCGATTGTCGAGGCGCAGCTCACCGCCGTGGTCGCTGACGATCCCATGGCTGACCGAGAGCCCGAGGCCAGTGCCCTGATCGCGGCCCTTGGTCGTGAAGAAGGGATCGAAGATGCGCCCGAGCACCCGCTCGGGCACTCCACCCCCGTGGTCGGTCACTCGCAGGGCGACCCAGCGGACCGGCTCGCCCCCCTCGGCCGCGGGCGGCTGACTCGAGTGCTCGCGCTCGAAGGTGTCGGCGGTGATCTCGATCCGCTTGTCGGGGTGATAGGTGGGGAACCGAGCGTTGGTCGCGTCGCGGGCGTTGGTGATCAGGTTCATCAAGACCTGCTGGATCTGTTGCGGACGGCAGACCAGATCGGGCAGCCCGGGCGGCAGGTCGACGCTGAAGTTGATCTGGTCCTTGCGCAGGACCGCGCGGATCAGCGAGATCGAGCCCTCGACGATCGCCTCGATCCGGCTGGTCTCGAACACCATCGCGGGCTCCTGCCGCGAGAACGCCAGCAGGTTGCGGACGATGTTCGACACCCGCCGGGTCTCGTGCTCGATCTCGCCGGCGAACTCGCGGATCTCGTCGTCGGCGACGCGCGAGCCAGCGATCAGCTCGGCGTAATTCATGATGCCCTGGATTGGGTTATTGATCTCGTGGGCGACGCCGCTCGCGAGCGTGCCGATCGACTCGAGCCGCTGCTGCTGACGTAGCTGCGTCTCGAGCCGCTGCCGCTCGCTCTCGGCCTGCTTGCGCTCGGTGATGTCGGTCGAGA
>CBFGLP010000791.1:0-7594 GCA_965649595.1 uncultured Myxococcales bacterium
CAGCCGATAGCGCAGCTGGGCGAGCTCGACCTGCAGCTTGCCGTCGCTGCTGCGGGCGTGCTGGGCGAAGATGTCGAGGATCAGCATGGTCCGATCGATCACCCGCAGATCGGTCTGCTCGCTGATCTCCCGCGCCTGCGAGGCGCTCAGCTCGGGATCGCAGATCAGCAGCTCGACGTCCTGCTCGAGCGCCTGGACGAGCACGTCGCGGAGCTTGCCGGAGCCGAGGAAGGTCCGCGGGTCGGGGTACTTGCGCCGCTGCACGATCAGATCGACGACGTGCACGCCAGCGGTCCGACACAGCTCGCGCAGCTCGGCCTGGCGAGCCTCGATGTTGCCCTCGCGGCTCATCTGGTCGGTGTGGACCTGCAGGACCATCGCCCGCGTGCCCTTGCCTTCGGCCCGCGCGGCCGCGGTCGCGGCCACGAGCTGAGCCTCGAGGTCGCGCAAGAACGCGGTGAAGTCGACCGGCAGATCGGGGCGCGGGTGCTCGTCCTTGTTGCGACCGCCGGCGTCGGGGGCGAACAGGGCCAGCGGTGCGCGAGCGAGGGTCCGCAGCTCGAAGCCCCCGGCTCCGCCAGGGTGGCCGGGTATCAACGAGGCGCAGTCGACCTGCACGCCGCCGGGGCTGTCGTGGATGGCCGCGAGCAGGTCGAGGCGCAGCTTGGCGAGGTCGGCCAGCTCCTCGCGATCGAGCGGGTCGGCGACCAGGTGCGTGGCGACGAGCCGAACGCCCCGCAGACGACCATCGACGCCTCGGACACGCTCGAACTCGGGCAACTGCAGGCTGTGCGCGTCCCCGAGGATCACTCGGCTCACCCGACCGCGACGATCGATGAACAGACCGATCCTGCGGTTGAGCTCGTGGGACAGCTCGAGCAGGTCGCGGGCGAGCGGCAGGCTGATCACGCGATCGGCCGGCACACGGCGCTCACCGAGCCGCTCGAGCAAGCGGGCCTGGCTGGGTTTGAGACTGGAGGTATCGCCGAATACGATGTCGGTCATCGTTGCTTCACAGTGGAGCGAGCGCCGGAGCGGCATACCACCCCAATCGACGGACCACCGTCCGCACGGTCGAGCGCTCGGGGGAACGACGCTAGTGTCGTTCCCGACAGCCGGAGCCTTGTCAGCGCTCCGGCCCAATAGGCCAATGGATAGGCGCTTGGAATTGTCTTCGTCAGCCCCCCCCGGGGCTGAAAATTAGCGGGCCCGGGCGCCCGTCGACCTGGATGGGCCGACGAAGCCTGACTCGAGGAGTTTACGTGACCAACGAAGGTACGCAGGGCCCGAGGCTCGGCGCAGGAGTGTGGGGCGCGACAGCGGCTGGGGCAAGATGAAGCCCCGTGTGCTCTCGGTCACGTCCCCTTATTCCAGCACCTTGAGCGCCACGGCCAGCGCCTGCTGGGCCCGATGGGCAGCGTCCCGCCGAGCGGCCAGCTCCTGCTCGAGCTCTTGCTGCCGAGCCTCGAGCTCGGCCAAGCGCCGCTCGAGTCGCTCTCGCAGCTCCGCTGCCTCGCCCCGGGCTTGGTCGAGCTGGCCGGCGAGCTGCTCACCCTCCCGACGGGCGGTCGCCAGCTGCTGCTCGAGCGTCTGCTTCTCCAGCGCCGTCGCTTGGGCGGTCTCCGAGATCTGCACGCGCAGCTGATCGGCCTGCTTCTCGTAGAACTCGACCTCGGTCTGGAAGTCCTCGGTCTGGGCGGCGATCCGCTGCTCGAGCTCGGCGACCTTCTCGTCGCGGGCGACCAGCTGCTGGTCGCGCTCGGCCAGCGCTTGCTCGTGCTCGACCTGTGCTTGCTGACGGGCTTGCTCGAGCGTCGCGAGCTGAGCTTCGAGCTCGGTCTTGGCTTGGTCGAGCGTCGCCGCGCGGGCGTCGACCTCGGCCTTGATCCGCTCGAGCGCCCCGAACTCGTGCTCGAGCTCGGCCTTGGCGTGCTCGAGCTTGGCGTGCTTGTCGTCGAGCTCGGCGAGCTTGCCCTCGAGCTCGGCCTTGTCCTGCTCGAGGCTCGCGAGCGCGGCCTCGAGCCCGGTGTTGCTCTGCTCGAGCCCGGCGATTCGGCCTTCGAGCTCGACCTTGCTCTGGTCGAGCGCCGCGAGCTTGCCCTCGAGCTCGGTCCGGGTCGCGTCGAGGGCCACGACTCGGCCCTCGGCGGCGGCGAGTTGGGTGCCGAGCTCGTCACGCGCCTGCTCGGTGCTCGCGAGCGTCTCGCTCAGCGCCGCAGCGGCGCTCTGCTGGTCCGCGAGCGCGCTCGCTAGCCCGTCGCGCTCTTCCTCGGCCGCGCTGACCCGCTCGGCTCGCTCGGCCAGCTGCTGCTCAAGCTCGCCGACCTTGGCCTGCGCCGCGCTCAGCTGCTCGTGCAGCTCGCCGCTGGCCTTCTCGACGCCGTCGAGCCGCCCCTCGAGCTCCTTGGTCTTCTTCTGTGCGACGTCGAGGCGGGTCTTGAGGCCCTCCTCGCGCTTGCGGATGGTCTCGGCGTTGCGCTTGGCGACCTCGGCCTCCTCCTGGGCCGAGATGACCTGCTCTTCGAGCTGCAGCGCGCGGGCCTCGGCCTCGCTGCTCGACGCCTCGAGCTGGCGGTTCTTGGCCTTGGCGTCGAGCACCGCACGCTCGGCTCGCTCGAGCTCATCGCGCAACGAGAGCAGCTCTCGCTCCTTCTTGTTGAGCTCGGACTTGAGCCGCAGCGCCTCGCGACGAGCAGAGAGGCGCCCGCCCGAGTCCTCGTGCTCGCCGAGCTCCTCGGGCGCCTCGGGCTCGCGCACCGCTGGCGGCGGAGGTTGGGATTCGACCGGCGCCGACTCGATCGGCGCCGACTCCAACGCAACCTCGAGCTCGGGGCTCGCGGGCTCGTCCTCGGCAGGGCTGACCTCGAGCGCGACCTCGAGCGCGAGCTCGGGCTCCGCGAGCTCGGGTTCCGCGAGCTCGACCGCGTCCTCGACCACGTCGACGAGCGGCGCGTCGGGCTGGATCAGCTCGGCCGGGTCGGCCTCGAAGGGCACGTCGTCATCGTCATCGAAGGTCAGCGCCGCGAACGCTGCGTCGGTCTCCTCGCCGAGATCGATCGTGTCGGCCTTGCGGCGCGCAGGCGCAGGTGCAGATGCAGATGCGGCCGACGCTGCGGGTGGAGGTGAAGGCGGGGCCGGAGGCTCGGGCTCGGGCGCTGGCTCGTCGCTATCGAACTCGATGTCGCCGAACTCGTCCTCGATCGCCTCGGCCTCGACCGCCGCCTCGGCGGCCGCTCGGACAGCCGGCGACTCACCGTTGCCGCCGATCGGCTCACCCGGCAGCGGCAGGAGGGTCCGGACGGTGTCGATCAGATCGGTGCCGCGCAGCGGCAGGCGGATGTACTCGTCGGCGCGGGTCTTGAGCTTGCCGTGCTGGGCGAACACGTCGTCGTTGACGTCCGACGCGTACATGATCAGCGGGATGTACTTGGTCTCGTCGTTGCGCCGCAGCTTGTTGCAGACCGAGAAGCCGGACGCACCCGGCAGCTCGACGCGCAAGAAGATGATGTCCGGCGAGGCCGTGCGGGCCAGGTTCATCGCCTCGTTGGGCTCCGGCGAGCTGGTGAACTCCAGCCCGTAGGGCGCCAGCGAAGCCTCGATCGTGGCCCGGGCAGCGGCGTCGGCATCGATGATCAGCGCAGAGAACACGGGACGCGAGATTATCTGCTCGCCGAACGCTTCACCAGACCTATGGGAGGCTCGCGGATGGCTCGGGTCGCTGACCCCCGGCGACCTGGCTACTGGCCGTGGACCTGTCGAAGCGCGCTGGCCAGCTCGAGCAGCGTGCGAAAGTCGGGCTCGTCGACATCGATCGCCGCAGCCGGCCGGCCCACGCCCTCGAGCGCGAGGCTGTGGTGGACGGGGCCGAGCACGAACTCGACCCGCGCCCGCCCACCTGCGTCGCGGTCGAGGTAGTAGGCATGGCCCCTAAACACCTGTCGCGTACCTTGCAGGTCGACGAGACCGAGCGGCCGCTGGAAGTCGAGGATGTGGACGCCTGCCGGATCGCGATAGCGAACTCGCGCAGACGAATCGATTTCGCCCCCGTCGTCGCTGACCAGCTCGACGCCGCTCGGCAGCGAGCGAGCCGGCGCGACTTGGACAGGGAAGCTCGCCCGCTCACGGCTCTGGCTCGGGAGCACCAGCGCCGACGCCATGCCACCGTCGACGTGCATGCCCTCGACGCTGCCCTCGAGCCCCTCGAAGTCGGCGTGGCGGACCACGAAGAAGAGCACCACCGCCGCGGCTGCGGCCGGCATCATCAGCAAGGTGCCCTTGCCGAACGCACGCAGACGACCGAGCACCGGGGCGAACCAACCGCGTCGCTCGGCCTGGTCTCGCTCGGCGTCGACTCGATCGAGATCTGCGAGCACCCGCGCGCGCAAGCTCGCCGGCGCGAGGGTCGGGACCAGCTCGCGCAGCGCCGCCTGGACGCGCTGCTGCTCGTCGACGAACGCCTGAAACTCCGGGTTGGCTGCGATCTCTTCGGCGACGCGGCGGTGCTCGTCGGGAGACAGCTCGCCGTCGATGAAGGGCTGGAGCAGCCCGATGACCTCGGCGTCGTGTTCGAAGGTGTCCGGGTTCATGGTCACGGTCCTCGGTGCAGGGCAAGTCAGGTGCGGGCGGACGGTCCGGCGAGTCGATGGCCGAAGCCTCCTGAGCGCTCGGGCGAGCGCTCAGGCTTGCCTTCTCCGATCACGCCAGGTCGCGAGGTCGACGGTGTCGGCCTTCGCATCGGCTTCACCATCCTCGTCAGAGTCGGTCGACTTGGACCGCCTCCCGCTGCGCTTGCGCGCGCGTTCGGTCTCGCGTTCGCCCGCGGGCGGGTCGTGCTCGTCGACGATCCCGATCTCGCGCGCGTGCTCGTAGAGCAGCTTGTGCAGGAGCTTGCGGCCGCGATAGATCCGGCTCATCACGGTGCCGATCGGGCACTCCATGATGTCGGCGATCTCCTTGTAGGACATGCCCTCGAGATCGGCGAGCGTCACCGCCAGCCGATAGTCGGAGGGCAGCGAGTCGAGGGCCTCGCGGATGCGCTCGTTCGTGACCTGCTTGCTGACGACCTCTTCGGGCCCCGGCGGGTGACTGGTCGAGTTGGCGACCGCGACCGCGGGCCCGAGGCTGGCCATCTGCGCGTTGACGTCACTCTGGAAGCTGCGAGCGCGACCGCGGCGGTGATAGCCGTTGATGAAGGTGTTGCGCAGGATCGTGAACAGCCACGCCTTGATGTTGGTGCCGCGCTGAAAGGTGTCCCAGAACCGATAAGCCCGAACCATCGAGTCCTGCACGAGATCCTCAGCCTCGGCGGGATCTCGGGTCAGGCGCATCGCAGCACCATACAAATTGTCCAGCAGCGGGAGCGCGGTGCGCTCGAACTCTTGCCGGGCAGCGACTTCCATTGGGTCGCGGGAACTGGGGTCCTTCATCGCTATTTCCTCGAATCGTTCGAGGCCAAGGCATCGAGCGTCTCGCGCGCATAGGCCGTGGCCGTCTCTATGCTGCGTTCGGCTTTCCCGACGTCCAGCGACAGACCCGGCGCCAGCTCGACCAGATCGGCCCCTATGAGCTCGAATTCGCGGGCCACTGCCCGGATCACCGCGATCACCATCTCTGGGGTGAGGCCGCTGGGCTCCGGGGTCCCACACGCGGCGGCCCAGTGGGCGTCGGTGCCGTCGATGTCATTGCTCACATACACACGCCGGACGCCGCGACCTCGGAGGTGCTCGACCACCCGCTCGGCCAGCGCCTCGGGTGCGAGGGCGCGCGCCTCATCGGCCCAAATCTGTCGCACACCGAGCGTGCTCTCCCAGTGGCCGCGGTCGCGACCCGAGGCCCGGATGCCGATCTGGATCAGCCGCTCACTCCCCTCGAGCGCCGCGTTGGCGTGGTAGGCCCAGGTCGCAAAGCAGATCCGGATGCCGAGCCGCTCGGGCAGCAGATCGGTGTGCGCATCGAAGTGCACGATGCCCAGCTCGGCCGGTCGCTCGAGCAGCGGCGCGAGCACCGGCCAGCTCACCGTGTGATCACCTCCCAGCGTAAACAGCCGCAAGTCGGGCAGCAGCACCTGCAGGATCCGCCGTGCTCGCTCGGCGATCCCCACTGGCGAGACCGGCAGCGTGCGCCGACGCCCGAGCTCGAGCTCCGGCCACAGGGCGTCCTGCGAGCGCATCCGCTGAGCGGCCGAGAGCGCCTCCTCGTCCAGTAGCTGGGGGATCGCCATCACATCGCCGAGATCGACGACCGGCGCGCGACCGAAGGCAGCTCGGATCGCCTCGGGGCCTCGCGCCGCGCCGCGCATGATGCCCGCCCCGGTGTCGCTGGGGATCGCCAGCATCGCCACCTGTGGTCGCCGATCGATCGCAGCCGCGACGTGCTCGCGCCAGGGTCGATCGGGCTCGTAGCCCTCGCCCAAGTACGCGCGGGTCTTGGCCAGCAGCTCCGCTTTGCCGGTCGAGACCGTGAAGATCCCCTGCCCCGGCGGGCGCAGCAGCCAGCCCAGCTCGTCGAGCAGCTCGTCGCGCGAGAGCGTCGTGAGCTCGGGCGCGGGTGGCAGCAGATCGCTCATCCGCCGCGAACATAGCCCGCATCCGCGAACCAAGCGGGCTGCCAGCGCGAGCCCAGATAGGCAGCCGATTCTCGCAGCTCTGCGGCCGCCCGTGGGGCTGGGAGCGCGCTGAGCAGCGGTTATCCTCCGCCGCCATGACCGAGCGAGGAGACACCCGCACCGAGTCGCCGCTCTACCAGAGCCCGCTCGCGAGCCGCTACGCGACCCGGGCGATGCTGGACAACTTCTCCGATCGCCGCCGCGCGCTGCTCTGGCGCGACTTGTGGATCGCCCTCGCGAGGGCCGAGCACGCGCTAGGACTGCCGATCACGTCCGAGCAGATCGCCGCGCTCGAGCGAGGCCGCGAGCAGATCGACTTCGATCGCGTCGCCGCGCTCGAGGCCGAGCTGCGCCACGACGTGATGGCCCACGTCCACCACTACGGCGAGGTCGCGGGCGCCGACGCGGGCAAGATCATTCACCTCGGGGCGACCAGCTGCTACGTGACCGACAACGCCGAGCTGGTCATGATGCGCGCGGGCCTCGAGCTGCTGATGGATCGGCTCTACACGGTCCTTCGCGCGCTGCAGAGCTTCTCCCGGACCTGGCGAGCCGAGCCGATCCAAGCCTACACGCACTTTCAACCCGCCCAGCTGACCACCGTGGGCAAGCGGGCGACCTTGTGGGCGCAGGACTTCGCGTTGGATCTCGAGACGCTCGAGCAGCTGGTCGAGCGCCTGCCGATGCGCGGGGTCAAGGGCACGACCGGCACGCAGGCCTCGTTCCTGCAGCTCTTCGCCGAGCACGACGATCCCCACGCCAAGGTCCGCGAGCTCGATCGCCGCGTGTGCGAGGCGATGGGCTTTCCCCGCTCGATCGCCGTCTCGGGCCAGACCTACACACGCAAGCTCGACACCTGGGTCGTCTCGGCGCTGGCCGACATCGCTGGCTCTGCGGCCAAGCTCGCGACCGACCTGCGCCTGCTCGCGCACGAGCGCGAGGTCGACGAGCCCTTCGAGTCCAAGCAGATCGGCTCGTCGGCGATGGCCT
>CBFGLP010000792.1:0-2444 GCA_965649595.1 uncultured Myxococcales bacterium
AGCAGCGTGTGGATCCAAAAGAAGCCGAGCGCGATGACTCCCATCAGCTCGGGGCCGAGATCGAGCACGAACGCCATGGCTCGATCAGGCGGCCGACTCGGCCATCGCGCTCGCGTCGGCCTCGTCCCGACGCTCGCTGCGAGGCGCGAGCGCTTCGGGGGCCACGGGAGTCGAGCTGGCCCTCGTGAGCTCGAGCGGCGCGGGCCGGAGCGGGTGCAGCAGGTAGGTCCGCAGCAGGTAGGCGATCATGCTCGGTTCGTCGAGGCGCGGATCCTGGCGGGGGACGACCTCGCGCTCGTGGGCCTGCGCCAGCTCGGACCAGTGCAGCCCAGCGCGGTTGTGATGGATCGTGTGAAAGCCGTTGTTGCACATGATCCAGTTGAAGGCGCGACCGACGAAGTTGCGCGAGTGATTCCACTCCGAGCGAATGTCGGTCCGGTCGTGCTGGATCAGGTTGATCCGCAGGATGCAGCGGGCCCCGTAGAGCTGCGGCACGACCACGAAGAGCAGCGTGGTCCAAAAGTCGACCACGAAGAGCAGCCCGGTCAGGCCGAACGCGAACGCGAGCTCGAGCCGATACTGGCGGACGAAGTTGGGGTGGCGGCTGGTCAGCGCCCAGCGCTGCACGCCCGCGAAGGTCCGCGGCCCTGCGACGTTGGGGAAGTGCAGCAAGTTGAGCAGGTTCCAGCGGAACCGGACGTGCTCGGGCGCGGCCCAGTCCGGCTGGCCCTCGTCGTCGAAGTGGTGGTGGACGAGGTTGTGCGCGGGGATGTTGGCCGACGCCGGATAGAGCGCGCCGAAGCTCAAGATCGCCCGCCAGATCAGGTTGAGCCGCTTGCTATGGAAGATGCCTTGGTGAAGGTGATTGTGAATCACCACCGCGTTGAGGAAGCTGAAGTAGCAGGCCGCCGCGACGACCACGAGGTTGCGCGCGGGCGGCCACGCGAGCATCAGCGCGAGCAGGCCCCAATAGACGCCCACGATGCCGACCTGCCGCCACTCCTCGCGGCGTCGAACCAGCAGGCTGCCCGAGGCCTGCTCGGCCCCCGCCTCAGCCGCGGGCGGCTGACGAAGCGCGGAGCCGAGCGAGCCCTCGGCGACCGCTTCGGTCATCCTCGACACGCGCTCGTGATTAGCACCCTCGGGCCCGACTCGTCCATGCGGTGGGGGTCTCGATTGGCTCTACCTCGCGAATGCGCGTGAGCGAGCGCGTAGAGATTCGCAACGTGCCGATCTGGTTCGCGTGCGCTGGCCCTCGTGGGTCCACCCAGATCCTGCGCGCAAACATTCGCGATGCTCGCGTTCTCGGGCCCCTCAGGGCTGACTCGGACGGGCCCCTGTGATATCTCCGCCAACGTTCGGACCAGCTCGCGTCGCGTGGACGCGGGCCGTGGTTCGACGCGCAGGAGCTCCGTGTCCGCAATCGCCGCTGCCCTGACGATGCAGCCCTCGGTCCGCTTTCGCCACCATAGGGCCTTCTACGTCCTCTACGACGGCTTTTATCTGTTGCTCTGCTCGGCCTTGGTGGCGCTGATGCTGGCGACCGGGTGGCAGGGGCTCGTGACCGAGTTCCATTGGTGGTACGTGCTGCTGCTGCCGCTCGTCACTCACGCGCAGATCCTCTGCAGCGTGTTCATTCACAATTGCTCACACGGCAACTTCCCCAAGCCGATCAACCGGCTGATCGGCGAGCTGTGTGGGTTGGTCGTGCTGACCCGCTACGCGAGCTGGGAGATCATCCACCGTCGCCACCACAAGTACTCCGACGATCCGGAGCGAGATCCTCACCCGGTCACGCCCGAGGCCGCGGGCTACTGGGCGTTCACCTGGCGGACGATCGTCAACGTCGAGACCCAGCTGCAGCGGCAGTTCTTCGAGCTGCACGGCGATACGCCCGAGAACCGCGCGTTCGAGAGGCGCCGCGCGTGGACCAGCTACATGACCAACGTGGTCTTGATCGCCTGCTGGTACCTGTTCCTCGGCCCGATCGGGTTCTTCGTGTTGTTCGTGCCGGCCTCGGTGATCGGGTTCTTGCACCTCAATCACTTCAACTGGTCGACGCACAACGCCGCCAAGCCGCAAGAGGGCTTCCATCCGGTCAACCTCGACCAAGGGTTCTTCTGGCTCGGCAACCGGATCTGGTTCGGCATCTACTACCACGGCTACCACCACCAGCAGGCCAACCTGTTCAACCCGATGCACTTCGAGGCGCACCAGCGGGCCAAGGCCGCGCGCCTGGGCCAGCGTCGGCAGGGCGAGCCGGTCCAGCAAGCCGCCGAGGACGAGTCGATCGCCGCCGAGTGAGACGGCCGTCCACCTCGTCGGGGGAAATGCCGCGGAGCGAGGCGGAGCTCGATCGAAGGACCCACCTCAATCCGAGCATGCCGCGGAGCGAGGCCGTTCGATCGAAGGACCCACCTCAATTGGGAAAGGCCGCGGAGCGG
>CBFGLP010000793.1:0-8465 GCA_965649595.1 uncultured Myxococcales bacterium
GGTGACGATGATGACCGTGTAGCGCTCGCGCAGCTCGTGCAGGAGATCCTCGATCTTGGCGGTCGCGACGGGATCGAGGGCCGAGCAGGGCTCGTCCATCAGCACGACGTCGGGCTCGACGGCCAAGGTCCGCGCGATGCAAAGGCGCTGCTGCTGGCCGCCCGAGAGGCTCGAGCCGCGATCATCGAGTCGGTCGCGAACCTCGTCCCACAGCGCGGCGTGCTGGAGGGCCCGCTGCAGGAGCTCCTGCTCTCGCTCGCGCGCCAACCTTCGACCGCTCAGGCGCAAGCCCGCGAGCACGTTGTCGCGAATCGACATGGTCGGGAAGGGATTGGGCTTTTGGAACACCATCCCGATCCGTCGGCGCAGCAGCACCGGATCGATCTCGGGCCCGCTGATCTCGATCCCGTCGAGCTGGATCCTGCCCTGCATCCGCGCGCCGGGGACCAGCTCGTGCATGCGGTTGATGCAGCGGATGAAGGTCGACTTGCCGCAGCCGGACGGGCCGATCACCGCCGTGACGCCGCGCGCGGGCAGGTCGATGTCGATGCCCGCGAGCACCTGCTTGCTGGCATACCAGGCGGACAGGCCCCGGACGGTGATCTTGTTGGCCTCGGCGGTGAGCGTGGCGGATCGTGACTCGGGCATGGGGCTCGGGCTCGGGCTCAGTGGTTGCGTCGCTGCGCCCAGTCGCGCAGCACGATCGCGGCGCTGTTGAGAGCCAGCAAGACGACCAACAGCACGACGATGCCCGCCGCGGCGTTGGTCGCGAACTCGGGCTCCGGTCGCGCGATCCAGTTGAAGATCTGGATCGGAAGCACGGTGAAGGGCGCGTCGATGCCGTCAGGCAGGAACGCCACGTAGGTCAGCGCCCCGAGCACGATCAGCGGGGCCGCCTCGCCGATCGCCCGCGCGATCGAGAGGATCGCACCGGTCATGATCCCGGGCAGCGCGAGCGGCAAGACGACCTGTCGGATCACCTGCCAGCGCGTGGCCCCGAGCGCGAGCCCGGCCTCGCGCAGCGAGTTGGGCACGCTCCGCAACGCCTCGCGCGAGGCCAAGATCACGACCGGAAGCACCAGCAGCGCCATCGTCAGCGCGCCGGCGATCAAGCTCCGACCCATGCCGAGCGTGCGCGCGAACAGGCCGAGCCCGAGCAGGCCGTAGATCACCGAGGGCACGCCCGCGAGGTTGGCGATGTTGACCTCGATGAGGTTGGCGACGAAGCCGATCAGCCCAGAGCGGCCCGCCCCGCGCGGCCCGTACTCCTCGAGGTAGATCGCCGCGCCGACGCCGAGCGGGAGCGCGATCAGAGCGGTCAGCCCGACCATGTAAATGCTGCCGATCAGACCCGGCAGGATGCCCGCGCGCTCGGCCTTGCGCGACGGATAGCTGGTCAAGAAGCCCCAGTCGATCCGGCCGGCGCCGTCGATCAGGACGTCGGCCAAGAGCACGATCAGCAGCACGATTGGCAGCGCGACCGCGAACGCGCACAGCCATCGGAACATCCGACCGAGCACCCGGCCACGTCGCTTGCGCGTGAGCGACGCGAGCGTGTCGCCGCCAGCCATCACTCCCTGCCCTCCCGAAAGCGCCGAGCGAGGCGCTGGGCGATCAAGTTGGTTACGAAGGTCATCATGAAGAGCGTCGTGCCGACCGCGAAGATCGTCCGGTACTCGAGCGTGTCGGCCGGGACGTCGCCGAGCCCGACCTGCACGATGTAGGCGGTCATCGTCTCGATCGGCACGCGCGGATCGAGGGTCAGCCGCGGCTGCTGGCCGGCCGCGATCGTCACGATCATCGTCTCGCCGATCGCCCGCGAGACCGCGAGCACGACCGAAGCCGCGATGCCCGAGAACGCGGCCGGGAGCACCACGCCGAGCACCGTGCGGGTCTCGTCGGCGCCGAGCCCCCAAGCAGCCTCGCGCAGGCTTCGAGGCACGGCATGGATCGCGTCCTCGCTGAGCGAGGCGATCATCGGCACGATCATCACGCCCATCACGATGCCGGGGCTGAGCGCGTTGAAGCCAGCGAGGTCGGGCACGAGGCCCTGCAAGAGCGGGGTCAGGAACACCAGCGCGAAGTAGCCGTAGACGATCGTCGGGATCCCGGCGAGCACCTCGAGCGTCGGCTTGAGCACCCGACGGACGCCGGGCCGCGCGAACTCGGCCAGGTAGATGGCCGCGAGCAGACCGAGCGGCAGCGCGACCGCGATCGCGATCGCCGAGGTCAAGAAAGTGCCGGCGACCAGCGGCCAGATGCCGAAGTGCGGCTCCGAGAAGAGCGGCGTCCACTGGGTGTCGAACAAGAACTCGCGCAGCGACACCTCAGCGAAGAACGCGAGGGTCTCGTCGGCGAGCACGACGAGGATGCCGAGGGTCGTGATCACCGAGACGAGCCCGCAGCCGAGCAGGCCCAGCTCGAGCGCGCGCTCGCCCTTGCGATCGCGGGCCCCGGTCGTGAGCGAGGGCTCGGCACGGTCGCTCATTGCCCGACTCCCCGCTCGGCGCTGGCGGCCGCGAGCAGCTGCTCGACGCTCGCCTCCTCGTCGTAGCCAGCGGCGTAGAGCGTACCGAGCATGCGCCGCTCGAAGCGCTCGCGCGCCAACGCGTAGGCGCGCTCGGGCAGCGGCACGTAGCCGACCTCCTCGGCCAAGGGCGCGGCCTGATCGAGGTAGAAGCGGACGAACTCGGCCACGTCGGGTCGCGCGCTGGCAGGCTCGGACACGTAGATGAAGATCGGCCGCGCGAGCGGCTGGTAGGTCCCGTCGGCGATCGTCTGCACGCTCGGGGCGATCGCCCCCCCGCCATTGCTAGGATCGCCGTCGTCGATGCTGACCAACCCGAGCACACCTTGGTTCTCGAGGTAGTAGCCGTAGCCGAAGAAGCCGAGCGCGTGCGGGTCCATCGACACGCCCTGTACGAGCATGTTGTCGTTCTCGCTCGAGGTGTAGTCACCGCGGCTCGAGTGCTCTTTGCCGACGATCGCCTTGGTGAAGTAGTCGTAGGTGCCCGAGTCGACCCCGGGCCCGTAGAGGTGGATCTCTTCGTCGGGCCAGCCCGCGCGCAGGTCGGCCCAGGTGGTCCGCTGATCCTGCGCCTCGGGGGCCCACAGCGCCGCGAGCTCGGTGACGGTCATCGAGCGGGCCCAGTCGTTGTCGGGATGCACGACCACGGCGATGCCGTCGAACGCGACTGGCAGCTCGATGACGCCGATGCCCGCGGCCGCGCAGGCCTCGAGCTCGGTCGACTTGATCGGCCGCGACGCGCCAGCGATCAGCGCCTCGCCCTTGCACAGCCTCTGGAAGCCGCCGCCGGTGCCCGACACGCCGATCGTCACGCGCACCGGGGCGCGGAGCTGGAACTCCTCGGCGACCGCTTCGCTCAAGGGATAGACCGTGCTCGAGCCATCGAGCGAGATCACCGGCTGCTTGGCGCGAGCGCTGCAGCCCCCGAGCAAGCCGAGCAGACCGAGCGACGCGAGCGACAGGCGGAGCAACGAAGGCATGGGATCACGCGCGTGGTTCGATCGGCGAAGGATCGATCCCCGTCGAGTCATGGTCAGAGGCGCCGTCTCGCATCGGCTCGCCCGCGCGTGAGGCTCGGCTGAGCCGGACCCAGAACACCGAGCCGGTCGGCTCGCGCGGATCGACGCCCACGTCGCCGCCCATCGCATCGATCAGGTTCTTCACGATCGCTAGCCCGAGCCCGGTCCCTCCCATCCCGCGCGAGCGGCCAGGATCAACCCGGTAGAAGCGCTCGAACACCCGCCGCCGATGCTGCGGCGCGATGCCGGGCCCCTCATCGCGGATCTCGATCCGCATCATCGCGCCTTGCTCGACGGCGCCGATCTCCACCGTGCCTCCTTCGGGTCCGTACTTGACCGCGTTCTCGACCAAGTTGACGAGCACCTGCTCGAGCGCACCAGGATCAGCCCACACCCGCGCGCTCGGGTCGATGTCGGACCGAATGCTCACCCCGCGCCGCGAGCTGGCTTCGGCGACGGCCTTGCCGACCGAGCGGACGATCGACTCCAGCACGATCGAGCGCTTCTCGATCCGGTACTTGCCCGCCTCGATCCGCGAGATGTCGAGCAGATCCGAGATCAGCTGACCGAGCCGCTCGGCGTTGCGGCGGACCGCGTCGAGGAAGCGGCGCGCCTGAGCCGGCTCGTCGAGCGCCCCCGAGAGCAGCGTCTCGGTGTTGGCCTGAATGATGCTGACCGGCGTGCGCAGCTCGTGCGAGACGTTGGCTACGAAGTCGCGGCGCACGGTCTCGAGCCGGCGGATCTCGGTCACGTCGTGCATGACCAGCACTGCCCCGCCCGACTCGCCCTGCGGGGTCGCGCGGACCATCAGGTGCCGCTGCACGCCGCCGCTGTCGAGATCGATGTCGATGCTGCGCGACTCGCCGCACAAGGCGTCATCGAGCGCCTCGGACAGCTCGGGGATCCGCACCGCCTCGATCAACAGCCGACCGCGGACCTTGGCCGACACACCGAGCAGCTCGCGAGCGGCGAGGTTGACCGCGATGATCCGCCGCTCGCGGTCGATCGCTAGCACTGCCTCGTCCATGCTCTGGAGCACTGTCTCGAACAGGTCGCGCTCGGCGGCGAGCGCCTTGACGGTCCGCTCGAGCTCCTCGGCCACCTTGTTGAGCGAACCAGCGATCCCGCCGAGCTCGTCGCCACCGACTGGCAGCCGGCGATCCTTGTCACCCTCGGCCATCGCCCGAGCACCCTCCATGATGTTGCGGACCTGACGATAGATGCTGCGCGAGAGCAGGGCCCCGACCCCGACTGCGACCGCGAGCGAGAGCAGCCCGGCCACGACCAGGAACAACCGCATCCGGGCGACCGCTTCGTCGACCTCGACGAGCGGCATCGAGACACGCACGAAGCCACGCTCGTCGCCGCTCGACACGACCATCGCGCAGTAGAGCATGTCGGTGTCGACCGTGGCGCTGTGCCGCCGCGAGAGCCCGCACCGATCGCTGCTCGCCGCGATGACCTCCGGTCGGTCGGCGTGGTTCTCGACCATCGCCAGCTGCTCGTAGGCGACCCGCGAGTCGCCGAGCACCTCGCCCGACTCGTCGATGATCGTGACGCGGGCGTCGATCGCCTCGCCCAGGCGATCGGCGATCGGATCGATGCTCTCGGGCTTCCACGGGGACGGCTCCAATTCGATTGATACCCTCGCCGTCCGGGCGTGACGGGAGAGCTCGGCTTCGATCCGCTGCTCCTGATCGGCCCGCAGCTTCCACTGCAAGTAGACGCCGGCGGCGAGGTCGACCGCGACGACGATCAGGACGGTGAGGGTGAAGAACTTGGCTCGGACGCCGAAATACACGGAGGCTCACCTGCTCGGGCGGGCTCGGGCGCCCGAGTGCTTGCTATCGACCCTCGGCGAGGGCCTCGCTGCCCGGCGGGGGCGCGAACGACTTGGCCGGCTTGCCATCGATCTCGGCCGCTTCGCGGAAGCGATAGCCGACGCCCCGGAGGGTCTCGATGTAGTTGCCGACGTCGCCCAGCTTCTTGCGCAGCCGGGTCACGTGCGTGTCGACGGTCCGGGTGGTCAGGCCCGCGTGCATGCCCCAGACGTCGGACAGCAGGGTGTCGCGGGTCTGGACTCGACCTGCGCGAGACAGCAGGGTCGTGAGCAGGCGGAACTCGAGCGCGGTCAGGCGGACCTCTTCGCCCGCGACCCACACCCGGTGGCTGGACACGTCGACCTCGAGCTCGCCGGTCTGCAGCTTGGCCGGCTCGTCGACGGGACCGCCCGCGCGACGGAGGATCGCCCGCACGCGCAGCATCAGCTCGCGGACCGAGAAGGGCTTGGTGACGTAGTCGTCGGCCCCGACCTCGAAGCCGACCACGCGATCGACCTCTTCGCCGCGAGCCGTCAGCATGACCACCGGCACCGAGCGGGTCCGCTCGCTCGCCCGCAGCTGCCGACACACCTCGGTGCCGGGGATGTCGGGGAGCATCAGATCGAGCAGCACGAGATCCGGTGGAGGCTCGAGCGCGGCCGCCTCGAGCCCGGCGCGTCCGGTCGCCGCCCGACGAGTGGCATGACCTTCGCGCTGGAGGTTGAACTCGAGCGTGTCCAGCAGGTCCTGCTCGTCCTCCACGATCAGGATAGTCATCGGCATGAGCGAGCGGGGTGTACCACGTGTACGTCACAGGACGGTGACGGCACGGGCGAGGCCAAGTCACGCTCGATGGCTTCCTGGGGACACAAAATCGCGTTCTGTCACTAAAGGCTCAGGTCGCCTCGGGCGCGCTCATGCGGCGACTCGTCCGCGCGCTCGGCCTGCGTCTGTCTGCACGACCTCCACGAGCGTCCGTCGGCCGAGCAGCGAATCGGGTCCTATCAAGCGCGCACTCGTATAGTTGTCGGTCAAGGCGACGAGCT
This sequence comes from uncultured Myxococcales bacterium, assembly GCA_965649595.1. Classification (GTDB taxonomy): domain Bacteria; phylum Myxococcota_A; class Polyangia; order Nannocystales; family Nannocystaceae; genus Plesiocystis. The sequence continues at coordinate 6,413 of CBFGLP010000793.1, forward strand.
CGCCCTGGCGATCTCGTCGCCGCATGATCACCGCTGGCAACACGTGACCGACCTGCTCGCGCATGAACTCGCGCCAGTTGCGATCGACGAGCCCACGAAGCCGGGTCGAGCGAGCGCGGGCGAGCTCGGGCGCGACCCGGTCGGGGAGCTCGCTCGCCGCCGTGCCGCTGCGCGGTGACCAGGTGAACACGTGGGCGAAGGGGATCCGCAGCTGCTCGAAGAGCGCGTAGGTGTGCTCGAAGGCCTGCTCGTCCTCACCAGGAAACCCGACGATCACGTCGGTGCCGATCGCTATCTCTGGCGCCGCATGACGCAGGCGAGGGACCAGGCGCTCGAGATCCGCGACGTCGTGGGCCCGCCGCATGGCTCGAAGCACACCATCGTCGCCGCTTTGGATCGGCAGGTGGAGGTGACGGCAAAGGCCGGCCCCCGTGTGGGGGTCGACGCCGCGCGCGAGCAGCTCGATCAGATCGTCCCCGACCTCGTGGGGATCGACCGAGCCGAGCCGCAGCCGAGCGTCGGGTTGCGCGACCAGCAGGCCCGCGACTAGCTCACCCAAACGCGAGGGCCTGCGCTGCCCGGACGAGGTCGGCGCGTCGGCGAGATCACGACCCCACAGGCCCAGGTGCGCGCCGGTCAGCACGACCTCCGCGTGGCCAGCCGCGTGCAGCTCGGCCAGCTGCGTGGCCACGTCGGCGAGCGCGAGGCTGCGGCTGCGCCCACGCACGCGCGGGACGATGCAGAAGCTGCACTGCAGATCGCAGCCGTCCTGGACCTTCAAGAGCGGGCGCGTGCGCTCGGGAGCACGGGCTGCCGTCAGCGACCAGGTCGACGGGCGCACGCGTCGGGTCAGCTGCTCGACCGCGATGAGGCCCTGAGCTTCCGGACGGTCCGAGTCGCCGCTCCGCTGGCGAGGACGATCCCCGGCCCTGCCAAGCGCCTGCTCGATCGCCGCTCGCAGGCTCTCGGGTCGCTGCTTCTCGAGGTTGCCGATCACCGCCGCGACCCCAGGCACGCGAGCGAGCGCGTCTGGCTCGGCGACCGCGAGGCAGCCCGTCACCAGCACCCGCAGCTCCGCGTTGCTCCGTCCGGCTCGTCGGATGGCCGCGTAGGCGTCGCGATCGGCCTCGTGCGTGATCGTGCAGGTGTTGAGCACCAGCAGCTCGGCCTGCTCGACCGTCGTGACCAGCTCGTGCCCCTCGCTGGCCAAGAACGCCGCGATCGCGTCGCCCTCGGCTTGGTTCAGCCGACAGCCGTGGGTCTCGAGGGCGATCCGCACGGCGGGATCCTAGCTAGGTCGCTCGCGCGAGCCCAGCCAAGCGATCACGAGCGCGACCACGAAGGGCACGACCCGCTCGATCACCCCGCCCTTGGTCGGCTCGAACAGGTGCGCCGCCACGCTCAGCGAGAACCCGCTGGCCATCGCCGCCAGCACGGCGGCGGGCTGCGGCCGCCGGCGCAGCACGATCACCAAGAGCAGCGGCCCGAACGCCGAGCCCATCGCCGTCCACGCGAACAGCACCGACGAGAAGATGCTCTCGTTGGCGACCAGCGCGACCCCGACCGCCGCGAGCGAGAGGCCGAGCACGGTCAGGCGCGAGCGCAGCAAGGTCCGACGGTCCTCCCCCACTCGCGGCGCTCGCTCGCCCGCGCGGCCGATCAGATCATGGCTGACCGTCGACGCGGCGACCAGCAGCTGGCTGTCGGCGGTCGACATGATCGCCGACAGCACCGCCGCCACCATCATGCCCGCCAGCACCGCGGGCAACAGCTGCTCGGTCGCGGCCATGAACGCGTCCTCGCGATCGCTCAGCTCCGGCAACACCAAGCGCGCCGTCCAGCCGAGCACGATCATCCCCGAGTAGATCACCAGCGACCAAGCGATCGAGATCCGCCGTCCACCGATCAACGCGTCGTCGTCGCGCAGCGCCATGAAGCGATTGACCACGTGGGGCTGACCGGGATAGCCGAGCCCGATGCCCAAGAGCCCGAGCACCAGCCCGATCGCGGCGCTGGTCGGCAGTCCCTGCGTCCACGACATGTAGCCCTCGAC
>CBFGLP010000794.1:0-1726 GCA_965649595.1 uncultured Myxococcales bacterium
AAGCGGCTGGTCGGGCTCGACAACGCTGGCCACCTCGCCTTCTCGGACATCTGCGAGCTCGACAACCCCGAGGGCAAGAACCTGCTCGAGGTCGCCGACGAGGCCGGCGTGTGCGGGGCCGAGTTCGCTGGCGTGTTGTTCGACTGCGATCCCAGCTTCCTCGCCGCCGACATCGGCCACACGATCATCAACTACTCGACCACCGCGGTGCTCGAGCAGTCGCTCAAGTGCGTCGAGGGCCCGGACCTGTTCGCCGAGCTCCAGACCCTCTATCCGGACGTCGGCGAGTACCAAGAGCAGTTGCAGTAGCGCCAACCGGTGTTAGCCTGCGCGCCGCCATGGAGCGGCCCAAGCAGCAGGACAAGCCCGGCCCCACGCCACCGCACGTGCCCGGCTTGATCGACAGCCACTGTCACCTCGACTACGCGCCGATGAGCAGCGACCTCGCGGCGACCTTCGCCCGCGCGAAGGCGGCTGGGGTCGAGCAGCTGCTCCACATCGGCTGCTCGCCCAAGAGCATGGCCCGCGCCGTCGAGCTGGCCGCCGCGCATCCAGGCGTGTTCGCCAGCGTCGGCATCCACCCGCACGAGGCTCGCCACCTCGATGACGCGCTGCTGGCCGAGATCGAGCGCTTGGCCGCCGCCGAGCGGGTCGTAGCGATCGGCGAGACCGGCCTCGACTATCACTACGACTTCTCCCCGCGCGAGGATCAGCTGATCGGCTTCGGTCGCCAGGCCGACCTCGCGCGCCGGCTCGGGCTCCCGCTCGTCCTGCACATCCGCGACGCTCACGACGACGCGTGGGCTGTGCTCGCCGAGCACCCCGCTCGGGCCGAGCGACCCGGCGTCGTGCACTGTTTTACTGGAACCCCGGCCGAGGCCGAGCGCTGGGTCGCGCTCGGTTGGTACGTCTCGTTCTCTGGCATCGCGACGTTCAAGAAGGCCGAGGATCTGCGCGAGGCCGCCAGGCGAGTGCCCAGCGATCGAATCCTGCTCGAGACCGACGCCCCCTACCTCGCGCCGGAGCCCCTGCGCGGCCGCAAGAACGAGCCCGCCAACGTCGCCTTCACCTGCCTGCGGCTCGCCGAGGCCCGTGGCGAGTCGCCCGAGGCGCTGGCTCGGGCGGCCGCCGCCAACACCCGCGCCCTCTTCAACATCCCGCCGGGGTCTATTTAGCCCCCCGCAGGCCTTTTCCGCTGCACGGGGCCACTCGTGAGCAAGCGCCCACCCTCGCGGCCTCCCGCGGTTGACCTCCCCCCATCGCGTCTCTCATAGTCCCGCCTCCACGGCACCTCTGCGCGAGAAGAGCGGACCATCGGGGTCCGACGGCGCACGTGCCCAACGAAAGAGGAGAGGCACCCATGAACAAGCAAATGGGACTGCTTGCCAGGAAGCTCGGCATGACGGAGTACTGGACGGAGGACGGCACTCGCGTGCCCGTGACCGTGCTCCACTGCGGGGGCAACATCGTGACCGCCCACCGCACCGCCGAGCGCGACAAGTACACGGCGATCCAGGTCGCCTACGACGAGCAGAAGCCGAGCCGGGTCAGCAAGCCCAAGCTCGGTCAGTTCACCAAGCTCGAGACCGCCCCCCGTCGGCGGATCAAGGAGTTCCGGGTGGACGCTGCGACGCTCGGCCAGCACGCCATCGGCAGCGAGGTCCCGGTGACGATCTTCACCGACGGCGCCGCCGTCGACGTGACCGGCACCAGCAAGGGCAAGGGC
>CBFGLP010000795.1:0-3248 GCA_965649595.1 uncultured Myxococcales bacterium
CGGTCGCGTGGGCGCAGGGCGAGTTCAACCAGGGCACCTGCAAGTACGAGGACGAGAAGCTGTGGACGGCGGGCGGGATGGGCATCGCTCAGGTGTTGCTGCTCGACGGAGACACCGGCGTGGTCGAGGAGACCGTCGACATCCCCAACGTGATCGGCTGGGCCGGGCTCTACGGCGGCGCGGTCGATGGTGAGGGCAACTTCTGGACCGTCGATCACAACTGGGACGGTCCCAGCACGCTGATCCGCGTCGACCGACAGAGCTTCATCGTCGACAAGTGGCCCGTCGAAGGCCAGGTCCACTATGGGCTCGCCGTCGACTCCAAGGGCCGAGCCTGGCTGTGCGGCAGCGGTGGTGTCTCGCGCTTCGACCCCGACACGCAAACCTGGACCCACCTCCCGCCGATCAATGCCGGCAGCGCGCTCGGAGGCTGCATGGAGGACGCCGAGGGCGTGCTGTGGACCAGCCCCTACCCCAACGCCCAGCTGGTCGGGATCAACACCGACACGGTCCAGCTCGTCCAGACGATCCAGATCCCGGCCTACGTGCACGGGGTCAGCATCGACTTCGAGGGCCACGTGTGGGGCGTCGAGTTCGGGGGCACCAACGCGTACCGCGTCGACCCCGAGACGCTCATCGTCGACACCGTCACTGGCCTCAACGGCGCATACACCTACAGCGACATGACCGGCTTCGCGATCTCGGCCGCGGGGACCCCGAGCGGCTGAGCGCTCGTCCGCGAGCTGGGCTCGCGGGCGCGCCTGGAGCGGCCGAGCTGGGCCTTTGCGGCGCGGAGGAATCGGACTTAGGCTCCCGCCGATGTCCCACCCCTGGCACGACGTCGAGACAGGCCCGAAGGCACCCGAAGAAGTCCGGGCCCTGATCGAGATCCCGAAGGGCAGCAAGGTCAAGTACGAGCTCGACAAGCCGACCGGGCTGCTCAAGGTCGACCGGATCCTGCACTCGTCGGTCGTCTATCCGGCCAACTACGGCTTCATCCCGCAGACCCTCGGTGAGGACGGAGACCCGCTCGACATCCTGGTCTGGATGCAGGAGCCCGTCGTGCCGATGAGCATCCTGCTCGCTCGCCCGATCGGCGTGCTGCACATGGTCGACAGCGGTGACGCCGACGAGAAGATCGTCGCCGTCCACATCGACGACCCCGAGTACAACTCGTATACGCATATCGATCAGCTGCCCGGCCATCGTCAGCGCGAGCTGCAGCGCTTCTTCGCCGACTACAAGCAGCTCGAGGGCAAGATCGTCGAGGTCGACGTGATCGCCGGGCCCAAGCGAGCCCGCGAGGTCATCGAAGACTGTTGCGCCCGCTACATGCGCGAGCGCGCGGGCCTGCTCGGCTACCGCGGCTAGCCGGCTGAACGAGACACCTTCAGATCGAACGCCTCGGGACCAACCGCCGGGGCCTCGATGCCCGCGTCCGCCAAGGCCTCGCGCGCGCGTGCGAGCGCCTTGTCGAGGCTCGGCACGATGTTCATGCGGATCTGGGGCTTGACCCACCCGATCGCGGTCATGACCCCACGAACCGCCGGGTTGTCGACGACCACGAGGTCATCGACCATCACTCGTCGCAGCTGGGTTTCCATGGCTGCCCGAATGTCGGCGATGCGTCGCCGAACCATGGGGGATGGCCGCTCGCCAGCGCGCAGATCGGAGATGAGCACGCCACGCGCCCCGGTGTCCTCCATCCACGCCACCAATCGAGCCAACCAATCGCCGTACTGGTCGATTGGGTCGAGGTCGACCTTTCCGTGCCACTGCATCAGAATGATCGGGAAATAGCGACTGTCGCAGATGGTCGTGCCGACCTGACCACCTATCGAAACTCGCTCACGCACGCCCCATCATAGCAGCGAGATCGATGTCGCGGATCAGATTTTTCCGCGTCAGGACACCCGAAGATCGAGCTGCGGCCGTGCTCGCCAATCGACGTCGTCGAGCACGGGCACCGCTGCGCCGGCCTCCTTCAGCGTCTGCGTCGCCCAAGCCATCGCCTCGTCGACCGTCCCGACCACCTTCGAGTCCATCGTCGGATCGACCCACGACAAGGCCGTGATGACGCCGCGAACGAGCGGGTTCTCGACGATCAAGCATGAGGCGTAGCCGGCCTGCTCGAGCAGCTCCTGGTGGGTCCGCGATAGCTCGGAGATCCGCCTGCGCCCGAGCGGTGAGGTGCGCCCCATCGCCCGCGTATCGGAGATCATCACGCAGCGCTTGCCGAGCTTGACCAGCTCGGTCGCCTGCTCGACGGTCACCGCAAAGTAGCGCTCGATCAGCGCGACATCGGGGACCCCCGCCCAGGTGACGTACACGATCGGTGGATAGCGGGAGTCGATCTTCGCCCAACAGGACTGACCTTCGATGAGCACGAGCGGAGCCATGTCTCCACGCTGCCAGCATTTCCACGCGAGGCCAATCGAAGATATCGCGCACCCCGACCCCATCGACGGCCGTCCTCGCGGTCGGCTCGCATGGGCCGAGGATCAGTGAGCTGCCCAGATTCGAGCCCGAGCGCGCGGCTCGAATCCGTGCGCTCGGGCCCGGAAAAAATTGCTCAGCCCTTTGCGTCGTCCCACGTGTGGCCGTAGCCGGCCTCCACCACCAAAGGCACGTCCAGCGTAATCGCGTTCTCCATCGCTGGCTTCACCTGCGCGATCAGCTCATCGACCTTGGAGTCTTCGCACTCGAAGATCAATTCGTCGTGCACGGTCAAGAGCATGCGCGCCCAGCTCGAACCATCCAAAATGGCCTCGACCTGAACCATCGCCACTTTGAGGATATCGGCCGCGCTGCCTTGGATCGGCGTGTTGCGAGCGATCCGTTCGCCATAGGCCAGCGCCGCAGCGCCCTTGCGACGCAGCTCGGGGATCCGCCGCCGTCGCCCGAGGATCGTCTCGGCGAAGCCGGTGTCCTTGGCAGTCTCGATCAGCGCGTTCATGTAGCTCGTGACGCCAGGGATCCGCTTGAAGTAGGTCTTGATGTACTTGCCCGCGCGGCCCTGCGGGATGTTGAGCTGGCGGGCCAGGCCGAACGCGCTCTGGCCGTAGATCACCCCGAAGTTCACGGCCTTGGCGATCCGCCGCTGCTCGTCGGTGACCTCGGCCTCGGGCACCTCGAACACCTCGGCGGCGGTCCGGCGGTGCACGTCGGCGCCCTCCTGGAAGGCCGAGATCAAGCTCGGGTCCTTCGACAGGTGGGCGAGGATCCGCAGCTCGATCTGCGAGTAGTCG
>CBFGLP010000796.1:0-12642 GCA_965649595.1 uncultured Myxococcales bacterium
TCGACGGCGTTGAGCTTGGCGTCAGGATCATTGATCTTGGCCTCGAGGGCGGCCGCGTCGGCGATCTCCTTACCCTTGACGAGCTCGACCACGGCCTGCAGCTGAAAGCTCGCCGCGGTCTTGCCGGGCTCGAGCTGCGAGGCCACGGTCGCGCTCGACGAGTCCGCGGCAGCGCCCTCCTTCGCTTCTTCCTTTGCGTCGCAGGCTCCGAGCAATAGCGCGAGGGACAAACAAGTGGCAGTGATGTCGGCGATGCGCATGGGGGGTGGCCTCGTGACGCAGACGAGCAAACCACACTTCACATCGCCCCACCGATGAAAAACATGATCGCGTGCATACAATTGGGACAGCCACGCGGACCGAAACGACGCTGGCGAACCCGCCAGCCGAGCAGGTCGAGAGCCTACCCGAAGATCGCCCGCCGGAGCATCGCCGGCGAGAACAGCAGCGAGGGCGGAGCCTCGAGCTGGATGACCTGAAGCAGCATGCCGTAGACGTCGGAGTGCTTGGCGGCGAGGCGATAGACGCGAGCGCAGTAGCGGCGCAGCAGACCAGCGCCGAAGGGATCGTAGCCGCGGGTCTCGCTCCAGCGATGCGCCTCGGCGCAGGTGATGTCCCAGGGCCCCTGCGCGAGCTTGCACAGGCGCGCCTGAACATGCCGAGTCGAGCGGCGGCCGACCAGCTCGCCCATCAGCTGCGCCTGCTTGGCCGCGAGCGTCATCCCCTGAGCGAAGGTCGGATCGAAGCTGGTGATCGCGTCGCCGAGGATCAGGTAGCCGTCCGGAAACCTGCGCAGCGAGTCGTAGCGGCGACGCAGCTGATGCGGGAAGGTGTGCCGACGCAGCGGGCTGATCAGCTTCGCGCGCTGGAGCAGCTCGTGAATGCCCGGGTGAGTCAGCGTCGCTGACCAGTCGCGAAAGCCGTCTAGATCGACTGGCGGATGATCGCCGTGGTACCCGACCAACGACACGGACCATCGCCCACCCTCGATCGGGAAGAGCAGGCCGCCGCGCTTGACGTCGGGCGGGAGCTGATAGACAGCCAAACCGCCACGGACGTCGACGCCGGACGGTGGCTCGAAGATGCCGGTGACATACGCGAGCCCGACCTCGAGCCGCTCCTCGGGCACCTCTGGATAGCCCCAGTCGCGCAGCCACTGCGGCGAGCGGGAGGCTCGGCCGGTCGTGTCGACCACCAGATCGGCGAGCAACTCATCGCCCTCGCGCAGGCGAACGCCTCGGACCCGACCCTCGTCGTGGATCGGCGCATCGACGGCGACCCCGAAGCGGAGCTCGACGTTGCCGAGCGCCCGCACGCAGCGGCGCATGTGCTCCTCGAGCAACGCACGCGAGTGAAACCACGCGCGCATGCCACCCGCGAAGTTGGCCTTCCATGCCCCGAATTGAAACCACCGAAAGTCCTTGGCGATGTCGTGGGACTCGGCCCCATCTGCGGCGAGCGAGTCGAACAGGTCGGGCAGCAGCGACTCCAACACACGGCGCCCGCCGGTCAACATCACGTGGGTTTGATGCGCTTGCGGGGTCCCACGCCGCGCGTTGGGCCCCTGCGGATCAGGGTCGCGCTCGAGCACGGTCACGCGCTCGAAGGTCCGGCTCAGCGATGCGGCCGCGGACAGACCGGCGACGCTCCCTCCCATCACGATGGCGTGGTTCACGTTCATGGGCACCTCGACTTGCGAGTGTCGAGTGACCGCGAGCTCGCGCTTTGGCTCGCGAGCTTCGCTTGCGTGCTCCGCTCGCTCGGGCGACCCTACGCATGCGTCTCGTGACCACACAAATCCACAAGACCCGAGTCGATCTCGCGGGCCTCATGCAGGTCCTCGGTGATCATTTGTATTCGACGCCTACCGTCGCGCTCCGCGAGCTCGTTCAAAATGCTCATGACTCGTGCGAGCGAAGGCGTATCGAGGCGTCATCTACAGAAATACTGCAACCCCCCGACGCCGCGATCGTGGTCATCGCGGATCCGGCCCAACGGACTCTGGCAATCGAGGACAACGGAGCGGGGCTGACCGCGGACGAGATCGAGCGCTATCTCGCCACGGTAGGAGCCGGCTACACACGCACGCTACGAGAGCGCGATCCCGACGCGGCGCGCGGCTTGATCGGTTACTTCGGGCTCGGGTTCCTGTCGGCCTTCGTGGTGGCCGAAAGGACAGAGGTGTGGACGTGCTCGCAACGTCAGACGGACCACGCTTGGCGCTTCGTGTCCCGCGACGGTCAGACCTACACGCTGGAGGAGGCGCCCGCCCGGCCGGTCGGAACGCGAGTGACCTTGCACCTGCGCGAGCGCTTCGCCGAGCTGGCCAACCCGCTCGCGATCCGACGCCTGCTCGGTCGCTACGCCTGCCTGTTGAAGCACCCTGTCTACGCGCCGCTCGATCCGAGCCGGGCCGACGAAGGACCGAGCGGCTGGGGCGAGGCGGTCAACGCCGATCCTCCGCCTTGGCGCGACGCTCGGGCGCAAAACGAGCTGCGCCGGCAAAAGCTCGCGATGCGCTTCGCCGAGCGCTTCGAGCCGAGCTTCGAGCCGCTGTGCACGATCCCGATCGGGCCGCAGTCGAACGACGTGATCGAGGCTGGCGTGCCGCCGACCCGCGGCCTGCTGTGGGTCCAAGACGCGGCCACCTACGGCAGCTCGGATAATCGGCGCGTATGGGTGTTCGTTCGCGGCATGATGATCAGCGACGACGTCCGCGAGCTGCTGCCGCGCTGGGCCGGCTTTTGTGGCGCGGTGATCGAGGCCGACTCGCTCACGCCGACCGCCAGCCGCGAGGATCTCCAACGCGACGCCGCCTTCGATCGCGTGCAGCAGCAGGTCCGCGAGGCGCTGATCGATGGGCTCGGTGAGCTGGCGAGGCGCGAGCCAGCGACCTGGCGGCGGATCCTGCACCGCCACAACGAGGCCCTGCTCGGGGCCGCGATCGCCGACGATCGGCTCTTCGATCTGGTCGCCGAGCAAGCGACGCTGCCGACCTCGCAGGGCGATCTCGGGATCGCGCGGATCCTCGAGCGCTCCCGCGGACGGCTCTACGTCAGCCACAGCGAGCGGGGCGGGTTCGAGGAGCTGCTGTTCCGGGCGCTCGCGATCCCGGTGATCAAGGGGGTCCGCTACGGCGCGCTGCCGATCGCACGCCGCTGGGCGGAGCGCCAGGGGGTCCAGCTGGTCGTGCTCGGGACTGAAGGCAGCGAGCGCGCGCTCTTTCGTCGAGTCGACGACGCGGAGCTGGGCGAGCACGTCGCGGCGCGGCTGCGGGAGGCGTTCTCGGTCCCTGGGGGACCGACTGAAACCAGCCCTGCGCAGGACGGCGACGTCGAGGTCGTGCTGAGCCGCTTCGCGCCGACCCACCTGCCCTTCGTGTTGGTCCCCGATCGCGAGGTCGAGCTCAAGCGACGGATCGAGGCGGACGAAGCCGACAAGCGGATCAGCACGGCGGCGCTCGGGTTGGCGCGGCTGTTCACGGCGACGATCGCCGAGGCGCCGCCGCTGCGCCTCTACTTGAACCTGGATTGTCCAGCGATGGCCAAGCTCGGTGATCGCTTGGGCAGGGACGCCGCGGACGCGGCGGCACGACAGGCAGTGGAGCTGCTGCGCCCGCTGGTCGCGTTGCTCTCGCAGATCGACGAGCACGAGCGCTATATGGCGAGCGAGCAGGCGCTCCGACGATTGTGCGAATGGACCGACGCGCTGCTTTCGAACGCATGAATCGGGGTGTTGCGCGAGGATCCTCGATGTGGACATGGGCACCCACATTCGATGTTCCTCGCGCAGCACAGATGGTTATTTGGTGACACATTGGCACATTTAGATTCTGGCGCCCACAGCCATCGGCGATCGCCACGCACGCATTGTACGTCTCGTGTCGAGCAAGCTAGATTCCATGGATGGATCTTCCGCTCGAGCAGTACCGCATACTCGTCGAGAGCGCGCCGACGATGATCTGGCGCGCGGGCTTGGACGCAAAGTGCGACTACTTCAACGAGACATGGCTGGCGTTCACCGGGCGGACAATGGCGCAGGAGCTCGGCGATGGCTGGATCGAGGGTGTTCACCCTGAAGATCTGCAGTGCTGCGTGACTCATTACCTGACCCACTTCGAGCGTCGCGAAGCATTCCAGATGGAGTACCGGCTGCGGCGTCACGACGGCGCGTATCGGTGGATAATCGATCGTGGCGCTCCCTTCTTCGGCTACGACGGAGCGTTCGAGGGGTTCGTCGGCCACTGCGCCGACGTCCACGAGCGACGCACCGCCGACGAGGCCAAGACGACCTTCCTCGCGATGTTCGCACACGAGATCCGCACACCGCTGCAGGCGCTCGTGCTCTACGCGACCGCGGCACGCAGGTCCGCCGAGCGCGGTGTGGCGATGACGGCGGCGACGACACAAAAGCTCGAGCGCCAGGTGAATCGTCTGCGCCGGCTGGTCACGCACACGGCGAGCGGCTTCGAAGCGATGCTCCCGGGTGGCACGATGATCGAGATCGACGACGCCGTCGAGCTCGCTCGAATCGTGGAGAGCGCGATCGAGGTGCGCCGCGACACTGCGCGCGGGCACGTAGCATTCGAGTTACGGGTCGAGGGAGAGCCGCGCAAGATACGTGTAGACGCCGAACGAATTGCGCAGGCACTCGATATTCTGTTGGACAACGCGGTCAAGTTCTCCCCCGACGGCGGCACTGTAGAGACAGTGCTGCGTTTCGACGCCGACTCGGTCTCGCTCGAGGTGCTCGACGAGGGCGATGGCATCGCAGAGGCAGACCGGCCCCGGCTGGGCACGCCGTTTTTTCGCGGCACCCATGTGTCGCCGCGCAGGCAACCGGGTATCGGGCTCGGTCTCGCAATCGCCAAGAGCATCGCGAGCGCGCATGGAGGTCAGCTCGAGCTCGCACGCCGCGAGCCACGAGGCACCGTTGCGAGGTTTTCCATCGGCTCGAGTAGCCAGGTGACCACGCCTGAGCTAGGCAGCCACGAAGTGGGCGGAGGTACAGCATGAACCGGAGTGTACGGAGGCCAGCGCGCTGGCCGGAGTACAAGGAGGTCCAAGAGGACGGCTGTAGGCCGCCCGCATTGAAGCGGGTCCTCTTGGTCGAGGACGACGGCGATCTCGCCGAGTTGCTCGCGGACCTGCTGCGCGACCGCTACGACGTCGAGACCGCGCATGACGGGGTCGATGGCCTCGCCGCGCTCGAACGTGATCGCTTCGATGTCGTCATCGTCGATGTCGTGATGCCGGTCCTCGACGGCGAGTCGATGCTTCGAGAGATGCGCGCGCGCGGGATCGCTGTCCCGGCGATCATCTCGTCGGGGACCCCGGACCTCACCGAGGTCGCGACGCGAGTGCACGCTGCAGCGGTGCTGGCGAAGCCCTACGACGCCGACGACCTCATGGCGCGGATCGAGTTTGCGATTTCCCCCGCGACGGAGTAGCCGATGTTCCACGGAGCGACCCGTCACCACCATGACGATAGAGGACATCCTCCCGGACGAGTCCGCGATCTTCGAGCTCCACGCCGAGCGAGTCGAAGACGTCCTACCAGAGCTCGCGGCGGCGTTGGCTCGTCAGACTGGCCTTGCATCCGAGCGCTTGCTCGCGGGCTTGCTCGAGCGCGAGCGTCTCGGCTCGACCGCGCTCGGCGGCGGCTTCGCTATTCCCCACACCAAAGCCGAGGTCGCGTCCAGCCGTGGTGTGCTCGGCCTGGCCAGCCGCGGCTTCGAGTTCGGCGCACCGGACGGCCGACCAACTCGGGTGTTCCTCGCCTTCATCTCACCGCCGCGGGCGAGCGAGCACCTGCGTGCGCTCGTCTGCGTGAGCCGAGCGTTCAAGGAACCGTCCACGATCGACCGAGTGGTCGATTCGCGTGACCCCGCGGCCATCCTGGCGCTGCTGCGCCAGCAGAGCTCCGGGAGCGGCTCATGAGCACGAACGCGCCGAGCGTCGGCGATCGGGGCCTTCGCGTGCTGATCGCCGACGACGAGCCGAACATTCGCACGACCCTCGCGGTGTGCCTGGAGACGATCGGCTGCGAGGTGAAGCAGGCGGCGAGCGTCGAAGCAGCGCTGACGCTCGCCGAGCGGCAGGTGTTCGACCTCGCGTTCGTCGATCTGCGCCTCGGTACGGGCGACGGCCTCGCCCTGACAGAGGCGCTGCTACGCGTGCGGCCGCGCCTCTATGTCGTGCTGATCACCGCCTATGCCAGCATCGGCACGGCGATCGAGGCGATCCGTCGTGGCGCTCGCGACTACCTCGAGAAGCCTTTTACACCGGCTCAGGTCCGCGAGCTGGCCGAGCGTGCCCAAGCCGAGCTCGACGCCACGCTCGCGGCTTCGGACGGTGACGAGGACGAGGTCCTGCAAACGACCCGCTCGCCCGCGATGCAGCGGGTGATCGACACGATCCTGCGGGCTGCATCGAGCGATGCGGCGGTGCTGTTGCGCGGTGAGAGCGGCACCGGCAAAGGCGTGCTCGCTCGGCTGCTTCACCACCACAGCCATCGCCGGGAGCGGCCGCTCGTGACAATCAATTGCCCGACGCTCGGCGACGAGCTGCTGACCAGCGAGCTGTTCGGCCATACCCGCGGGGCGTTCACCGGGGCCGTCAAGGATCAGCGTGGCCTCGTCGAGGAGGCCGACAGCGGCACGCTCTTCCTCGACGAGATCGCCGAGATTGGCAGCGGCGCGCAGGCCAAGCTGCTCCGCTTCGTCCAGGACTTCGAGTTCGAGCGCGTAGGCGAGACCAAGACCCGTCGCGCCGACGTCCGCATCGTGTCGGCGACCAACCGCGACCTCGAAGCCGAGCTCGCTGCCGGTCGCATGCGCCTCGACCTGCTCTATCGCCTCAACGTGATCGAGGTCGAGGTCCCGCCGCTGCGCGAGCGCGTCGATGACATCCCGCTCTTGGCCGGCCACTTCTTGCGCCGCGCCGCAGCTCGGCTCGGCGTCGACGAGCGGACCTTGACCCCGGCTGCGCTCGAGCTGTTGAAGCGACACGCTTGGCCCGGCAACGTCCGCGAGCTGCGAAACGAGATGGAGCGGGCAAGCGTGCTCGCCCGCTCCGCGCGGATCGACGTCGACGATCTGTCCGAGCGCGTCCGCGGACGCAAGCCGCCCGCCCAACCCGCTACGCGGATCGGTGGCCGTCGGAGCTTGGCCGATGTCGAGCACGAGCACATCCTCGCAGTGCTCGCGGAGTGTGTGACTCGCGAGGAAGCAGCCCGGGTGCTGGGGATCGATCCGTCGACCCTGTGGCGTCGGCTCAAGCGCTATGGGTCGGATACCTGACCGCTCCCCAGCTCAGCCAGCCTCCGGTCCGCGGCGCCCGAACCAGAAGTCCCATAGCCCGGTCAGGTTCAAGAACAGCGTGTGCTGTGTACGGGCCAGCCCCGGCCCGCCGTCGGTCGTCGCGTCCCCCCGGTAGAAGAACCCCTCGGTCGCGGTCGAGTAGTCGAAGCGATACTCGGCGCGCAAGAGCAGGTGATCCCACAGCCGCAAGTGCGCGCCAGCGGTCGGTGTGATCAGCCACTGCGGCACCCCGAAGAAGCGACCGTCGCGATCCCACAAGACGTCCTGCCGCACGACCAGATCGAAGCGGACGTTGGGGCGGTCGACGGCGGTCCCGCGCAGCAGCAAGCCGCCGCCCGTATAGAGGTTCTGCTCGGCGAGCGCTCGCCCGGGTCGCTCCATCGCGAAGTCCCACGCGGCCGCGATCGAGAACCGCGAGATTGGGTCATATACGATCGTCGTGTCCCACAGGACGTACCAATCGTCGGGCGAGATATCGACGCCCTCCGGTCCAAACAGCACGTGCGAGTTGACGCTCAGCCCTGCCATGCCCTTGCGCGGCGGCGGGCTGTACATCAACGAGAACACGCCGCTCGGGACCTGGTTGGCGTCGGCGTAGGTCGCCGCGCCGTTGACCACCCAACCGCTCAGCGTGAGACCACCCGGGACCTCCTGGCTGATCCGCGCGCCGGAGAAGTAGTAAGGCACGATGTGGTTCTGCCACATCGGCATGTAGGTGGAGTTGCGGAAGGTCCAGAACGACGACAGGCCGAGGGGGCTCTCGAACACACCCGCGCCGAGCGAGGTCTTGGTCTTGCGAATGCGGACGCCCGCGTTAGCCAGGGCGATGTGCTTGAACACCTCGACGCCGGCGTAGCGGCCATCCGCCCCACCGGGGATCGGATCCGGGCCGACCAGCGCGTCGACGGCCGGGCCCGCGTGGAAGCCCAGCTCGATCCACCACGGCTCCGCATCGGTCGCGCGGTGGCGAACGAACGCGCCCATCGTGTTCACGTTCAGCTCGCCCGTGCGCGGGCTGGTCGTCATGCCCCGGTTGACGTGGTTGGCGGGCATGTTGGAGTTGAAGGCGTAGAGGGTGTCGACGAAGAGCTCGGCTTGCCATGAGCGCGGCGTCTCCGACTCAGCGCTCGGGTCGGGCTCGGGGATCGGTCCCGCCTCCGCGCTCGGTCCTTCGGCCACCGGCGGGTCGGGCTCGGGGGTCGGTCCCGCCTCCGCGCTCGGTCCTTCGGCCACCGGCGCTTCGGGCATCGGAGGGCTCGCCAATGCAATGACTCCAAACCACATATCAACGATTGTCATGAGTGGAACTCCATTCGACCGGCGACATTGCAGGTGGCGTTCCAGGTCAATTTGCAAGCGTTGAATCGAGTCCACGGAGATCGATCTTGCAATCTGCAAGACGGGTCATTCGAGGCCTTGCACTTCGCGACCGCTCCTCGGCCGCGCCTGGCCTTCTGCCCCGCCATCGCTGCGCGCGGCCCTGGCATGCGACCTGCACATGCCCCGCACAGGAGTCACCGATGTTCCCGATCATCTCATACATCGCGCTCGGCCTCGTCGCATTCGCCCTCGTGTTCGGCATGCTCGTTCTCTTCGATCGAGCCATCACGGAGGGCAACGAGGCATGATCATCCTCGCTGCGATCTGCTCGGCGTTGGCCTTCGCCTACCTGCTCTTCGCCATCCTTCGGCCCGAACGCTTCTGACCAGGAGCTACCCGTGCTCGATCTCGCTTACGCCCTCGCGCTACTCGTGCTCGCCCTGCTGCTCTCGTGGCCGCTCGGCCGCTACATGACCAGGATCGCTCGTCCGGTCGGCAAGACACGCGGCCGCCTCGATCGCCTGCTGACCCGTCTGCTCGGCGAGGCGGCGGTGGCCGAGCAGACCTGGAAGAGCTACGCGCTCGCCCTGCTCGGCTTCAACGTGCTGATGTTCGTGCTCGCCTACCTGATCTTGGTCTTTCAAGATCGGCTCCCGCTGAACCCCGACGGCATGGCTGGGCTCGAGCCCTCGCTCGCGTTCAACACGGCGATGTCGTTCACGACAAACACCAACTTGCAGCACTACTCGGGCGAAGCGGCGCTGAGCTACTTCTCGCAGGTCTTCGCGCTGACTTGGTTGCAGTTCGTGTCGGCCGCCACCGGAATTGCTGCGCTGGCCGCGATCGGTCGCGCGCTCGGGCCAACCGGTCGAATCGGTAACTTCTATCGCGACCTCGCTCGCTTCACCTTGCTCGTGCTGCTGCCGCTCGCCCTACTGGTCGCCACGATCTTGGTGCTCGGCGGCACGCCGATGACGCTCGAGGGTGCCGCTGCGGTCACCACGCTCGAGGGCAACGAACAGACCATCGCCCGTGGCCCGGTTGCGACGATGGTCGCTATCAAGCAGCTCGGCACCAACGGCGGCGGCTACTTCGGGCCCAACAGCACGCACCCGCTCGAGAACCCGAGCTTCTTCACCAGCGCGCTCGAGAACCTCTCGATCATCACAATCCCGATGGCGTGCCTGTGGATGTTCGGGCGCCTGATCGAGCGGATGCGCGACGCGTGGCTGCTGTTTGGGGTCATGGCCGCGCTCTTCGTCGCGCTGGTCGTCCCAGCCGTGCTGCTCGAAGCCCAGCCCAACCTCGGCTTCGCCGACCTCGCGGTCGATCAGTCGCACGGCAACCTCGAGGGCAAGGAGCTGCGGCTCGGCAGCGCGATGGGGCCAGTCTGGGCGGTCACGACGACCGCGACCAGCAACGGCTCGGTCGCGGCCATGCACGACAGCCTCAACCCGCTGACCGGACTGATGCCGATGATCGGCATGTGGCTCAACGTGATCTATGGCGGCGTGGGTGTCGGGCTGATCGGCATGCTGCTCTACGTGGTCGTGGCGGTGTTCATCGCTGGTCTGATGGTCGGGCGCACGCCCGAGTATCTCGGCCGCAAGATCGAGGTTCGCGAGATGAAGCTGGCCTCGCTCGCGCTGCTCTTGCACCCCTTGCTGATCCTCGGCGGCACCGCGCTCTTCGTGGCCACGCCGATGGGCCTCGACACGATCTCCAACCCGGGCAGCCACGGGCTCTCGCAGGTGCTCTACGAGATGAGCTCTGCAGCGGCCAACAACGGCTCGGGCTTCGAGGGGCTCGGCGACAACACCAAGCCATGGAACATCGTGACCGGCCTTTGGATGTTCCTCGGCCGCTTCATCCCGATCGTGATCCCACTCGCGATCGCAGCCTCGCTGGCGAGCAAGGCCAAGCTGGCCGAGAGCGCCGGGACCCTGCGGACCGACTCGCCGATGTTCGGGCTGCTGCTGCTCGGCACCTTGCTGCTGCTCGGCGCGCTGCTCTTCCTGCCGGCCGCCGTGCTCGGGCCGATCGCCGAGCAGCTCGAGCTGACAACGCCCTGAAGGATTAGCGATGATGACACCGATCTCCGAACCTCCTGTGCCCTTCGAAGTGCGCGAGGGCGAGCGCTCGCTCATCACCACCGCGCTGGCCCGCAAGGCCTCCATCGAGGCCCTGCGGATGCTCGACCCGCGCCGCATGGCTCGCAACCCGGTCATGTTCGTGACCGAGGTCGGGGCGCTGCTCAGCACCATCGCCGCGCTCACCCTGCTGGGCTCAGGCAGCGCCGCGTATCCAATCGTGATCTCAGTCATCTTGTGGCTGACGGTCATATTCGCCAACTTCGCCGAGGCGCTGGCCGAGGCGCGCGGCAAGGCCCAGACGCAGTCGCTGCGAGCCACCCGCAAGACCGCCCACGCCCGCCGCCGGACCCCCAACGGCTATGAGACGATCAGCTCGACCGAGCTGCAAAAGGGCGACATCATCTTGGTCGAGACCGGGGAGCTGATCCCGACCGACGGCGAGATCATCGAGGGCATCGCCAGCATCGACGAGTCGGCGATCACCGGCGAGTCGGCCCCAGTCGTACGCGAGGCCGGGGGTGACCGCTCGGGCGTGACCGGTGGCACGCGCGTGCTCTCGGACTCGATCGTCGTGCAGGTCACGGCCGCGCCCGGTGACTCGTTCCTCGATCGCATGATCGCGCTGGTCGAAGGGGCGGTGCGGCAAAAGACGCCCAACGAGATCGCCCTGACCGTCACGCTGGCCGGGCTCACGCTCGCGTTCCTGCTCGTGACCGTCACGCTGGTGCCGATGGCCTCCTACTTCGACGTCGAGATCGACATCCCGACCGCGGTCTCGCTCTTGGTCTGCCTGATCCCGACCACGATCGGCGGGCTGTTGGCCGCGATCGGTCTGGCCGGCATGGATCGCGCGCTCGCTGCCCGGGTGATCGCCAAGTCGGGCAAGGCCGTCGAGCTGGCCGGCGACATCGATACGGTCCTGCTCGACAAGACCGGCACGATCACGATGGGCAACCGTCAAGCGACCAAGCTGCACGCGGTCCACCGGGTGGGCGAGCGCGAGCTGGCCGAGCAGGTCCGGCTGGCCTCGCTCGCCGACGGCACGCCGGAGGGCCGCTCGATCGTCGTGCTCTGCGACGGTCTGCTGGGTATGCGTGCCAGCCAACCTGCCGGCGCGACTACGGTCGCGTTCACCGCCCAGACCCGGATCAGCGGCATCGACCTCGCCGACGGCACGCAGCTGCGCAAGGGAGCCGCCGACGCGATCGCCCGCTGGGTGGTCGAGCACGGCGGCAAGCTGCCGGCTGCCGTGCGCGAGACCTGCGACACGATCGCCCGCGAGGGCGCGACGCCGCTGGTCGTCGCCCGCGTCCAACCCAGCAGCGAGGTCGAGGCGCTCGGCGTCGTCGAGCTGACCGACGTGCTCAAGCCCTTCATCACTCAGCGGCTGGCTCGCCTGCGTGCGATGGGCCTGCGCGTGGTCATGGTCACCGGCGACAACCCGCTCACAGCCAGCGCGATCGCCAGTAAGGCTGGCGTCGACGACTTCATCGCCGAGGCCACACCCGAGGACAAGCTCGCCTACATCCGCACCGAGCAGGCCAAGGGCCGGCTGGTCGCAATGATGGGTGACGGCACCAACGACGCGCCCGCGCTGGCCCAGGCCGACATCGGCGTGGCCATGAACTCGGGCACGCAGGCGGCCAAGGAGGCCGGCAACATGGTCGACCTCGACAGCGACCCGACCAAGCTGATCGAGGTGGTCGAGATCGGCAAGCAATTGTTGATGACCCGCGGCGCGCTCACGACCTTCTCGATCGCCAACGACGTGGCCAAATACTTCGCCATCATCCCGGCGCTGTTCGTCGCGACCTATCCGACGCTTGGCGCGCTCAACATCATGGGGCTTGCCTCGCCGCAGTCGGCCATCCTCTCGGCCGTTATCTTCAACGCGCTGATCATCGTCGC
>CBFGLP010000797.1:0-4418 GCA_965649595.1 uncultured Myxococcales bacterium
GGATCGACGTCGCGCTCGGCGGATCGACGAAGCCGCTCGCGTGTGTCGGGCAGCGCGAGCCCGCGCAGGTCGTCGACGACGGCCCGACGGATCCGCATGTTCGGGTCGTCGAGCAGCCCGGCTATCGCCTTGGCCACGCGCTCGCGCGCGGCGTCGTCGAGCACCCCCTCGCGCCCGCGCAGGTCGAGCAAGCCATCGATCGCCGCGAGGCGCAGGAAGGTCGGGCGCTGGTCGCTGATCAAGTCGAGCAGGAGGTCGAGCTGCTTGGCCGTGCCGATCCGCCCGAGCGCCTTGGCGGCGGCCTGCTCGACCAGCTCGTGGTGCGAGCGCTGCTCGAGCGCCTTGCGGAGCTGCTTGAGCGCCTTGCCGTGCAGCTTGCCCGCATCGAAGCGAGTCAGGGCCTTCGCCGCAGCGGCGCGGACATGGTCGATCGGGTCGTCCTTCAATACATCGACGATCAGCTCGAGCTCCTGCTCGCCGATCGGCGCGCGGGCCTCGGCGAGCGCGTCGAGCAGGGCCACGCGTACGCGGGCGTCGGACCCGGGCCCTCGGGGACCCGCCACCGTCCTCTTCTCGAGCCGGATCTGCTCGAGCTCCCATAGATCGAGCAGCGCCCGCTGGGCCCCGGCGTCACCGATCCGCCCGAGCGCGGCGGCGGCCTCGGTCCGGACCCCGTGAAAGCGATCGGCGTCGACGGCCCGGTGCAGCGCGGCGATCGCCTCGACGCCGCCGCGCTGACCGAGCGCCCGAGCAGCGCGGATGCGATCGATCGCGTGAGGGGCCTCGGCGAGCTGGGCGAGCCAGGCCGGCTCGGGCTGCTCGCTGTCGAGCTCGGCGAGCAGGTGCATGCCCGCGTCGACCAGCACGTAGCGGGGCGCGAGCTCGGCCGGCAGCACGATCTGGCTGGTCTTCTCGCTGACCCGGACCCGCTGAGCATGGTTGCCGCCGGCTTGGCCGAGCTCGAGGTCGAGCAGGAACTCGAAGGGCCGCGCCTGCAGCTGCTCGAGCGAGATAGTGACCGTGCGGGTGCTCGGATCCCAGCGCCAGCTCGAGCGCAGGCGCGGGTGCCCGGCGTCGTACACCCATTGCTCGAAGAAGCGATCGAGGTTGCGGCCGCTGGTGTCGCGGATCGCCGCCTGGAGATCGCTGGTCTCGACGAGCCCGTAGGCGTGCTGCTCGGCGTAATAGTGGATCGCCCGCTGGAAGGCCGCGTCTCCGAGCTCGCGCCGCAGCATGTGCAGGACCCAGCCACCCTTCGGGTAGGTGTGGCGATCGAAGAGCGTCGAGGGGTGGCGATACTCGTGCGTGACGATCGGCCGCTGGTAGCGGGTCGCCTCGTTGAAGTAGCTCTTGGCCATGCCGAGCCGCTCGAGCGCGAACTGATCGGCTCCCTCGGCGTGCTCGTGCCAGAGCGCGGTGAAGTAGACGGCGAAGCCCTCGTTGAGCCACACGTGCGCCCAATCGCGGCAGGTCAAGAGGTCGCCCCACCACTGGTGGGCGAGCTCGTGGGCGACGAGGCTGTCGCGGCTATCGATCGGCTCGAGCCGGGCAGGGTGGAGGATCCGATCGGTCATGGTCGTGGCCGAGACGTTCTCCATCCCGCCGAACGTGAACTCCTGCACGGCCGTCTGCGCGTACTTGGCCCACGGATACTCGACGCCGATCCAGGTCGAGAAGAAGTCGAGCATGTCCGGCGTGCGATCGAAGCTGGCCTCGGCCTCGGCCTCGCGCCCGAGCGGGACCCAGTACTCGATCGGCTTGCCGCGCCAGTCGAGCGCGACACGATCGAAGCGCCCGACGACCATCGTGAGCAGGTAGCTGACGTGATCCTGGCGCTGCTCGTAGCGCCAGGTCGCCGCGTCACTGCCCAACCACTCGCGTGCGAGATCCTGCAGCTCGGGCGCGAGCTGATCGAGCGCCCCGATCCCCTCGGCCTCACCGTTGGCGATCACCGAGAAGTCCTCGGGCGCGGCGATCGTCCAGCTGGTCGTGAAGCGATCGTTGGGGTAGTCCCAGATCGGCAGCCAGTGGCGGGTCTCGTGCGTCTCACCTTGAGTCCACGCTTGCAGGGCGTGGACCCGCTCGGGGACACCCTTTCGCGGCGGCGTCGGATCTCCCTCGCGCATCGCCTTCGCGCGCCCGGCCGTGTCGGTCGGACCAAAGAAGTAGAGGCCGAGCCGCGGTGAGGCGCGCCAGTGAAGACGGATCGTGGAGATCGCTCCGGGCAAGCGCTGCGATCCCTCGTGCTCGGTGAGCGCGAGGTGCACTTCCTCATCGGCGAGGCGAATCGCGCTCGGCTGTCCGTCGATCGTCGCGGCCTCGAAGGTCAGGTCGACGGCGTGCAGCGTGATCTCGCGCGCCGTGGGATCGAGGACCCGGGCTCGCAGCTCGATGACCCCCGCGACCCGCTGACCGACGAGATCCGGGACCACGTGGATTGTCGCGTGCTCGATGTCGAGGACGCGATCGGGGGCATGCCGAGCAGGGGTCCCTGCAGGAGCGAAGGCCTCGATCCCAGGCTCGTGCCCCGAGCTCTCGGCCGAAAGTACATGGGCTGGCTCACACAAGAGCAGCGCCATGAAGGGCAGAGTCGCGAGGGACAGCAGCCGCGAGTGGAGACTGGAAGCGGGGCGGTGTCGGTCGAGCCGAGCCGGCATGGGCCCGCAGAGTAACCGCTCGTCGCAAGCGGGATCGCCGTCTCCCAAGCGCTCGCAATTCATAGTAGGGTCCGCCATCCTGGCCGCGGCCCCGAAGCCAAACGCCAGGTGTAAGGCTGCCGACGAGGCTCCGTTGCTCGCCGGCCGCCAGGGCCCCATCAGGCTGCAGACCGACTCGTGCATCTCCTTGCACGCTGCCCGACTGTGAAGGCCTAAAGTCCACGCGACCCGTCCGGCCTCGATCCTCAGATCGGGGCGGCGGGTTCATGTGCATCCACGCGGGCATCCACAGCCGTGGGCCCGAGCGATCGTGGTCACCCGCCACCCCACGATCGTCCCCGAATCGGGATCCGGTGACTGCTTTCATCAGCCCCATGGGGGCTGAATTGGCCGAGGGCCTTGTGATATACCCGCAGACCTCGGCGGACCCCGGCGTATCGACACCCGCTCCGACGACAAGGAGTCCTCTCCTGTGAAGCGTTCCCTGCTCAGGTCCTTGATTACCGCGTCACTGGCTTCGGTCCCGGCCTTCGGGGTCCTGCTCATGCCGGACTCGGCCGAAGCCGCCCCGCCCAGCTCCGATGGTGGTGTCATCAACGGCGTCGTCAAGAACTCGGCCACCGATGAGCCGATCGAGAACGCGCTGGTGGTCCTCCAATGCTCGTGCCTCAGCGAGCAGCAGGAGCGCTACACCAACGCGCGCGGCATCTACTCGTTCACCGACCTGCCGGCGGGCAACTACACCATCCAGGTCCTGTCGGGTAAGGCCAACGTCTCGAAGGTCACCGAGTTGCCGCGTGGGGCCAAGTTCCGCGCCAACTTCTCGATGAACCCGCAGCAGGATCAGGTCATCGAGATCGTCGTCGACGCGACGCCGGTGCCCTCGAACACCAAGTCGGGTCTGACCATCGGCATGGAAGAGGCGACCAAGCTGCCGGTCGGCTCGAACACCAGCCGCGACTTCACGGCGGTCGTCGACATCGCGCCGACGGCCACCCGCGACGCCGCCGGTATCTCGCTCGCAGGTACGACTGGTGCCGAGAGCAAGTACACGGTCGATGGCGCCGACGTTACGAACCCGGCGTTCGGCACCGTCGGCACGACCCTCGTGCAGGAGTTCGTGCAGGAGGTCGAGGTCAGCGAGGCCGGTTACGACGCCGAGTTCGGCGGTGCGGCTGGTGGTCAGGTCGCGGCTCGCCGCGTCGCCGGCACCAACGTGCTGCGCGGCCTCGTCACGTTCCGCTTCGCGCCGCGGCTCGCCGCGCCGCGCTTCATCTCGTCGACGGACGAGGCCCTGCGCGTGACCCAGGTCGGCGACTACGATGCCCAGGCCGTAGCGATCGTCTCGGGTCCGATCAAGAAGGACAAGCTGTGGTTCACCGTCGGCGTGTCGCCGGGCGGCACCCAGTTCACGCTGACGCAGAGCTTCTATAACCGGCTCGACCGCGACAACTCGCAGGGCTACGAGGACTGCCCCTACGAGAACGGCACCAACGACTGCGTCGACGGCGGCAACTACATCGCCTCGAAGAAGTTCGCCGAGCAGAAGTTCCGCACCGGCCAGTTCACGTTCGGCTACATCGCCGGCCTCGACTGGGCGATCACGCCGCGGCATCGCCTCGGTGTGACCGCTCAGGGTGGCCCGAGCTTCGTCCGCACCACCTACCGGCTGCCCTTTAGCTTCGACCCGAACGCGTTCGGAACCAACCCGACCGCCGATCCGCTCGGTGGTACGTCGCGCGTCGCGACCGGCGTGGTCAA
>CBFGLP010000798.1:0-2654 GCA_965649595.1 uncultured Myxococcales bacterium
AAGCGCTGCTCGAGCATCCGCAGGTCGATCTCTGGGACGAGGTTGGAGCCCTCATTCCGGACGATCTGGCGAGCGCCGTGCTCGAGCATTCGCGGGTGCAGCTCGAGCTCGCCAAGCATTATATGGATCGCGAGCGATGGATCGCGCTGGGGCGGAGGCTGCTCGATCGAGTCGCTCCCACACAGGCTGACGCGTGGCGGGAGAGCGCCGCGGTGGCGGCGGTGTGGATCTCGTTCGATCGTGCGGCGGCAACGGACACGCTCGCGATCTTCTCGGCCGACGACCAGCGCCGGATCGTGCTCGCGCGCCTCGCCAATCACCAACGCGAATTCCTGCCTACGCAGCTGCTCCGCGGCTGGCTGGCTACGCTCGGTTGGCAGCTCCCGAGCACGATCTGGCGCCGCGCCGCCGAGGCACTCGCGGGCGTGCTCGATGCGAACCTGCTCGCGCGCCAGCTCGAGCGCGAGGATCACTATGTCGTCGAGGTTACCGATGAGCCGACCGAGCGAGCCCGCTGCCTGGCCGGATTCGAGCAGCTCCTCGCGCAGCCCGGTTGGCCCGATCGAGCGCGGGTGAGTTGGGCGCTCGCGCTGCTCGGTCGCGTGGACGGAGAGGAGGCCGTCGTCGCGGCAATTGAGGCACTGATCGTGTGAGGCCATGGCGTGGAGCGGGGGTTAGTAGATAGGGCATTCCGCGGTGATGCTCTTCGCATGATCGGTTTTGTCGGGACTGTTGCACATTGACCCAGCGAAGGGGTGTTATGCCCACCAGGATCGGCTCGAAGATTGGAGCGCGAGGAGGGGCGAGAACACGCTTGCACAGCCTCGAATGTCACCACGCGAGAACGAGATTCTTGGCGCACGCCACCTACACTGGCACCCGCGCTTTCCACGAGTGCCACTATCTTTAATGGGAGAAGAGCCTAGAAAAATCCGAGGTCGATCGATAGTATCGGCGTCGATGGCTCGTCGATCGTTAACGTATCCGATCCTGGTGACGACACTACTGCTGGGGACGACCGGTGTTGCTCGGGCAACGCCGCCGCAATTTAGCCAATTCACTGCGTTCGAGAGCGGCCAGGTGCGTCCGCTCGCGCTGTCACCGGACGGCACGCGGTTGTTCGCCGTCAACACTCCCGACAATCGGCTCGAGATCTTCAAGATCACGCAATCGGGCCTCGAGCACGAGAATTCGGTCCCCGTCGGGCTCGAGCCGGTCGCGGTTGCGGCTCGCAGCAATGGCGAGGTTTGGGTCGTCAACCACCTGTCGGACAGTGTCAGCGTCGTCGCCGTGCAAGGTGCTACGCCCTATGTTAAGCGGACCTTGTTGGTGGGCGATGAGCCACGCGACATCGTGTTCGCCGGTCCAGAAGGATCGCGCGCCTTCATCACCGCAGCCCACCGTGGCCAGAACGCCCCCTTCGATCCCCAGCTGACCACGCCGAGCGTGGGTCGGGCGGATGTCTGGGTGTTCGACGCTCACGACCTCGGCGGTGGCCCAGGCGGCGAGCCGCTGGCGATCATCAACCTGTTCAGCGATACGCCGCGGGCGCTCGCCGTCGACGAGGACGGATCGCGGGTGTATGCGGCCTCGTTCAACTCGGGCAATCGCACCGCGATCGTGCCGCTGGGTGTGATTCCCGATACTGGTGAGGCGGACGGCGGCATCCCGCTGCCGAACGTCAACCATGCCGGACTTCCCGAGCCGGACATGAGCCTGATCGTCAAGTTCGACGGCGAGCACTGGGTCGACGAGATCGGTCGTGCTTGGGACGACCAAATCAAGTTCAATCTGCCTGACAAGGACGTGTTCGTGATCGACGCGAACGCGACGACGCCCGCGCTGCTGCCCGGGAGCGAAGGATTCTTCGCGGGGGTCGGAACGACCTTGTTCAACATGATCGTCAACCCCGCGAACGGGAAGATCTACGTCACCAACACCGACGCGCGCAACCACGTTCGCTTCGAGGGCCCGGGGGAGTTCGCCGATACCACCGTCCGCGGTCACCTCGTCGACAACCGAATCACCGTGCTCGATCAAGCCGGGGTCCACCCGCGGCTGCTCAACAAGCACATCGACTACTCGAGCTGCTGCGATCCGATCCCCAGTGAAGAGAACGCGCTCAGCGTGTCACAGCCGCTCGGCATGGCCATCTCCAGCGACGGTGAGGTGCTCTACACCGCCGTGCTCGGCAACGATAAGGTCGTGATCCACTACACCGCAGAGCTCGAGGACGACGCGTTCTTCCCCGACGCGGCCGATCAGATCCCGGTCAGCGGTGGCGGCCCGACCGGGGTGATCCTCGACGAGGCGCGCAATCGGCTCTACGTGATGACGCGCTTCGACAACGGCATCTCGATCATCGATACCGACGCGCTCGAGGAGACCGATCACGTCCAGATGCACAACCCCGAGCCGGCTTCGATCGTCGCCGGGCGTCGGTTCCTCTACGACGCCGCCCTGACGTCCAGCCACGGCGACTCGTCCTGCGCTTCGTGCCACATCTTCGGTGACAAGGACGAGCTCGCGTGGGACCTCGGGGATCCGGACGCCGACATCCTGACCGCGCCGAGCAACATCCGAGCGTTCCTCGGGGTCGGGCACACCGACTTCCACCCGATGAAGGGCCCGATGACGACCCAGAGCCTGCGCGG
>CBFGLP010000799.1:0-6425 GCA_965649595.1 uncultured Myxococcales bacterium
GTGAGGGTGCCGGTCTTGTCGGTGCAGAGCACGTCCATGCTGCCGAGGTTCTCGATCGACTCGAGCCGCCGGACGAGCACGCCGCGATCGGCCATCCGTCGAGCGCCGCGCGAGAGCATGGTCGCTAGCACGGCCGGCAGCATCTCGGGCGCGAGCCCGACCGCGAGCGCGATCGCGAAGAGCAGGGCCTCGATCGCGGGGTGGGCCCGCAGCGCGCTGGCGGTGAACACCACGAACACCAGCACGACCATCATGCTCAGCAGCAGGTAGCCGAACCGGCGCAGGCCGTGCTGGAAGTCGGTCTCGGGCGGACGCAGGGCGAGCCGGCGGGCCAGCGCACCGAAGGCTGTGCGCGGGCCGGTCTGAATGACCAGCGCTCGACCAGTGCCGCTGCGGACGGTCGTGCCCATGTGCACGACGTTGGCTCGACCGCTCAGCGGCGTCGCCTCGGGCAGCACGCCCGGCTGCTTGTCCACGGCGTAGGCCTCACCGGTCAGCGGCGCCTCGCTGACGAACAGGTCGCGGGCGTCGAGCAGCAGCGCGTCGGCGGGCACCATGGTCCCTGCTGCCAGCAAGACCACGTCGCCGGGTACTAGCGTGGTCGAAGCGACCTCTTGCTCGACACCCGCCCGAACCACGCGCGAGCGCAAGGCGATGCGCTCCCGCAGGCGCTCGAGCGCTCGCCCGGCGCGGCTCTCCTGCGTGACCGAGATCGCGACCGCGAGCAGCATGATCGCGATCACCATCAACGCGTCAGTCGTCTCGCCGACCACCGCGCCGATCGTCGCGGCCAAGAGCAGCAGCCAGAGCAAGGGGTTGCGGATCTGCGCGAGCAGGGCCGCGTACACGGGACCGTGGTGGCGGGGCTGGATGCGATTGTCCCCGACCACGAGCAGGCGGGCCTCGGCGCTGGCCGGGTCGAGCCCCGCGGGGCTCGAGCCCAGGCGCGTCAGCAGCTCGTCGAGCGGGCGAGCCCAGTAGTGGTCGAGGTCGGTGGGTCCCGCAGGTTGGTGTGGCGAGCCCATCGGCGCTCACGCCGGGTCGGGCTGCCGCGGCCAGGTCAACCCCGACGCCGCGACGTGCTCGACCAGCAGGTGCTTTTGTAGCTTGCCCAGCGCGTTGCGAGGCAACGCGTCGCAGACCACGAGCCCGCGCGGCTTCTTGTAGTCGGCGAGCGAGGCGCAGTGCAGCGCGACCAGCTCGTCGAACAGCTGGCGTGGATCGGCGGGCGCGGCCTCGGTCGGGACCATGCAGACCACCACCGCCTCGCCCCACATGCGATCGGGCACGCCGATGACCGCGAGCTCGCGTACGCCCGGGTGGGTCGCCAGGACCTCCTCGATCTCCCGCGCGGCGATCTTGAAGCCGCCGGACTTGATGATGTCGACGGACATCCGCCCGACGATGTGGAAGTAGCCCCGCTCGTCGACCCGCGCGACGTCCCCGGTGCGAAACCAACGCTCGCCCTCGCGATCGATCAAGAAGCTCTCGGTGCTCTGCTGCGGCAGGTTCCAGTAGCCGCTCATGATCCCGTTGCTGTGCACGATCAGCTCGCCAGCCTCACCGACGGGCAGCTCGACGCCCTGCTCGTCGACGACCGCGGCATCGCAGCCGGGCACCGGCTGGCCGACCGAGCCGGGCTTGCGGACGCCGACGTAGGGGTTCGAGAGGGTGATCAGCGTCTCGGTCATGCCATAGCGCTCGAGGATCCGCTGATCGGTGAGATCGACGAAGGTCTCCCACAGCTCGGCCGAGAGCGCCGCGCTGCCGCAGGTGAACAAGCGCCCGCGCGCGAGCGTGCGGCAGGCCTCGGGGCGGTCGCGCAGGTAGTCGACGAGCCCCTGGTACATGGTCGGCACGCCCATGAACAGGCTCGCGTCGCCGTCCTCACCGGGCGCGAAGGCTTCGACGATCCGCGCAGGATCGAAGCGCCGCTCGAGCAGCGTGGTCATGCCGTGGAGCACCGCGCCGTGGATGCCGACGCACAGCCCGTGCACGTGAAAGAGCGGCAGGCAGAGCAACAGGCGGTCGCGCGACGACCAGGTCCACAGGCCAGTCAGCGCGCGCATGTTGGCGATCACTGCCGCGTGGGTCAGCATCGCGCCCTTGCTGCGCCCGGTCGTGCCCGATGTGTAGACGATCAGCGCGAGATCCTCGTCGCGCGGTCGCAGGTAGTCGCCAGGGCTGGCGGCGAGCAGCTCGTCGAACTGGAAGCCCGGCGCGGCTCGATCGATGCCGATCCGGATCGGAGCCGACTCGGGCCCCGGGCTCGCTTGCCCGACCAGCTCGAGCGCGCTGTCGAGCAGCTCGGAGTGCGACGCGTCGGAGATCACCGCGGCGGGCGTGGAGTCGGCCAGGATGTGGGCGACCTCGTGCGCGCGGTAGCGGGTGTTGATCGGCACGTGCACGGCACCGAGGTAGTAGTTGCCGAACAGCGAGATCACCGACTCGAGGCTGGTGTCGGCGTAGATCGCCACACGGTCACCTCGATCAACACCCGCGCGCGCGAGCGCGTTCGCGTAGCTGCGCGCGCGCTCGTCGAGCTCCGCCCAGCTGAGCGAACGGCCCTCGAAGCGGAAGGCCGTGGCCGTGCTGCCGGACTCGAGCGCGGCGAACAAGTGGGCAGTGGAGTGGCGCTTCACCTCTTCTCGGGCTCCTCTCGGGTTCACACCAGCTGCTCCTCCCAGGTCGGGACCAGCTTGCGATGCATGCCAACCAACCCGTGGCCGGCCAACCCGTGATCGGGATCGATCGTCATGACGCTGCACCAGACAGATGCGATGGCGAAGGTCGGTGACCCTTCGGCCAAGCCGAGGATCACCGCCACACCGAGTCGCCCTGACTCGTTGGAGATCGCTCGCAGCTCCGGTCGATCGGCGAGCACGGCGGCCTCGACACGTTGCGCACACGCATGCGTTTGATCGGGATCATCGAAGCGCGGCGCGCCGGTGTCACTGAACCAGAAGGGATATCCAGGGAACCATGTCTCGGGGAAAGCCCGTAGCTCCACGCCCGCATCTGCGCCTGCGCGCGTGCGGGCGCTCGCCCGCTCACACGTTGCCGCGCGAGCGAGGACCAGTGGCGCGGCTTGAACCGCAGCGGCGCGCGAGCGCCTCGGCCCTGCGTCGCTCGGCTCCGGCCCGCTCGGCACCGACATCGGCGCGCAGTGTAGCGACCGGCGACGAGCTTGGGAACGGCTGCTACCGTGCACGGGTGAGCGAGGGTATTCGCCGGCATCTGCACGAGGCCAACCGTCTGTCGTGGAACGCGGCGACGCGGGTCCACAACCAGCACAAGCGCGACCAAGCCGCGTGGTTGCGGCAGGGCGGTGAGATGCTGTTCCCCGAGGAGCTCGAGCTGCTCGACGAGCTCGCGGGCAAGCGCCTGGTTCACCTCCAGTGCAACAGCGGGCAGGACTCGCTGTGCCTGGCCCGACGTGGCGCCGAGGTTACCGGCGTGGACATCAGTGACGAGGCGATCGAGTTTGCTCGCGAGCTCAGCCGCGCGACCGGGATCTCGGCCACGTTCGAGCGGGCCGATATCTATGACTGGCTGCCCCGGGCCGCGCTCGACGGCCGCCGCTTCGATCTCGCGTTTTGTTCATATGGCGCGCTGTGTTGGCTGTCGGATCTGCGCGCCTGGGCGCGTGGCGTGGCCGAGCTGCTCGAGCCCGGCGGTGCGCTGGTTGTGGTCGAATTTCACCCGCTCGCGCTCTGCTTCGACGAGCAGTTCCAGCTGAGCTGGAGCTACTTCGGCGCGAGCGAGGGCGAGGTCGTGACCCACGCCGAGGGCGTGGGCGATTACGTCGGCTATTCCGGCGATGGGCTCGCTCCAATGGGCTTGGTAGAGCCAGGGGCCGCGGGGAGCACTGCAAACCAAAATCCCCATCCAGCCCACGAATTCATGTGGACGATCGCCGATCGCCTGCAAGCGTTGGTCGAGGCTGGGCTGGCGATCGAGCGCTACGAGGAGTACCCGTACAGCAACGGTTGCAAGCTGTTCGACGACATGGTGCTCGCGTCCAATCGCCGCTTCGTGATGCCGCCCGATCGACCCGCGTTCCCGCTCATGTATGGCCTGCGCGCGCGCAAGCCCTCGCCCGCGAGCGAGCCAGCGCATGTCACCGAGAGCTTGACCAACATTCCGGTCCCGCAGGTTAGGCCGATCTCTCCGACGCTCGGGATGCCGATCGCTACAATCACCAAACCGCCGCTCGTGCGGACCGGCGGCACCGTGCCGCATCCGGTCGCTCGCGCAGCCAAGGTCAGCGTGCCGATCTATCAGGTCGACGCATTCGCCGACGGGCCCTTCACCGGTAACCCCGCGGCCGTGTGCCTGCTAGAGCGGTGGTTCCCGGAGGCGCACCTGTTGGCGATCGCGGCCGAGAACAACCTGTCGGAGACGGCCTTCTTGGTCCGCGAGGGCGATCGCTGGCGGATCCGCTGGTTCACGCCGGTCACCGAGGTCAACCTGTGCGGGCACGCGACCTTGGCCAGCGCGCACGTGATCTTCACCGAGCTCGAGTGGCCGCACGCCCACGTGGTGTTCGAGTCGCGCTCGGGGCAATTGCCAATAAGGCGCGATTATGCGGGCAAGATCGTGATGGACTTTCCGGCTCGGCCGGCGGAGCCCGTGCGCGAGCGTCCGCGCAGCCTGGTCGAAGCGCTCGGGGGGATCGAGCCGGTCGAATTGTATCGCTCGGATTATTGGATGGCGGTGTTCCGCAACGAGCAGGAGATCGCACAATTGCGGCCAGACTTTCGTACGTTGGCCCGGACGGTCGGAGAGCTGATCGTCACCGCGCCGGGCGGACCTGCGAATCCGGGCATGGACTTCGTCTCGCGCTTCTTCGGGCCCGGGGTCGGGATCGACGAGGACCCCGTGACCGGATCGGCGCACTGCATCTTGACGCCCTATTGGGCCAAGCGGCTGGGCAAGGCGAAGCTCAAGGGCCGGCAGATCTCGGCACGCGGCGGCATCGTCGAGTGCGAGCTGGCCGGCAAGCGGGTCGAGCTGGGCGGCTACGCGACGCTGGTGATGGTCGGAGAGCTGCGGGTGTAGGGCCTCAGCCCTGCAGCAGCTCGACCGCGGCCGCGTCGCTCCAGTGTCGGGCGACGTCGATCGGGGCCATGCCCGCGGGCAGCTTGCCGCCGCGCAGCTTGGTCGATCGCAGGCTCGGATCTGCGCCGGCCTCGAGCAACGCGGAGAACATCGCCTCGGGGCCACCGACGTCGGCGAGGTAGTGCAGGGGAGCCCAGCCGTAGTCGTCGGTCGCGTTGATCTGGTCGGGGCAGGCTCGCAGCAATGCCGCGAGGCCATCGGGCCGCTTGCTGCCCGCGACCACGTGCAGCGCGAGCGCGCCTTCATCGTTGCGAGCGAGCGTGTCGGCGCCCTTGGCCAAGAGCGCCTCGAGCACGAGCGGCTCACCGGTCTTGGCGGCCATGTGCAGGGCCGTGTTGCCGCGCACCGACGCGGACGGGTCGGCGCGCTTGTCGAGCAAGAGCAGCACGAGCGCGACGGCGGCGAGGTAGTCGGCGTGGGTTCGGCTCGACCCGAGGCGCGCGAGCGCGGCGAGCAGCGGCGTCACGCCGGCCTCGTCGGTCGCGTCGACCTTCGCACCCTCGGCGAGCAGCAGCTCGGCGACGGCGAGGTGGCCTTGGAAAGCAGCGCAGTGCAGGGGACGGGTGCCGAGCGCTTGGCCGTCGACATCGGCACCTGCGGACAGGGCCGCACGCACGCCGTCGAGGTCGCCCGCTTCGGCGGCCCTGATCAGGTGGTGAAGCGGGCTCGGCTGGCGAGCCGGGTCCTCGGCGCTGCTGCTCACGGGCGCACGGTATCACGCGGGATCGACCGTCTCGATCACCCCGCGGTACTGTCCGCCCACGAACGCCCCGAGCTTGCGCCCCACCGGCGGGCTCTCGTACGCGATCGTCTTTAGCCAGTCCCACGTGTAGATCCCCGAGTCGTGCCCGTCGGAGAAGCGCACGCCCAGCGCGTAGGCGCCGACCTCCCAGAGCTCGGCGATCCGCACGTCGCCTGGCGGCGGGCGAAACTGGATCGTGCTGCTGTGTCCCTGACAGCCCGCGCAAGGGCACCAGCCACGCAGGTAGGGGACCGGTAGCCGCGAGCTGCTGGCCTCGGACCACGTGATCGTGAGGCAGTTGGCTCGGGTCTCGTGGGCGACGTCGGTCGGGCGGGCCATCGCGGGGAGTTTATCGCTCCGCGAGAGGCTTGCTCGGGTGCGGGCCGCGTGCTTGTCTCGCGCCTGCCGACTCACGAGCAGGAGCACGCGCTTGAGCCACGCGATCCAAACCAGCGCATTGACCAAGACTTACAAGGGCGGGGTGCAGGCCCTGCGTGGCGTCGACCTCGAGGTCCCACGCGGCTGCTGCTTCGGGCTGCTCGGACCCAACGGCGCCGGCAAG
>CBFGLP010000800.1:0-5090 GCA_965649595.1 uncultured Myxococcales bacterium
TCGCGGCCGCGCAGCGGCCGTGCGTGGCTGAGTGCACGGCGCCTGCGGGGGGCCCAAATCAGCCGATTGGGACGAACTCTTCGCAGCTCGTGTTGATCAGGTCGACCGCCTGCTCGAAGAAGGGCGCGTAGTTGAGGTCGCAGATCGAGCCGCGGATCGAGTTGGGGAAGTAGTCCATGAACGTCCGGATGCGCAGCGCGTCACCGGACTCGACCGGACAGATCGGGTTGGGCAGATCGACGTCGTTGATCAGCCCGAGCACGACCACGTTCTCCGGGTGGCCGCCCTTTTGCGCGACGATGTTCTCGTAGAGGCCCTGCGGCGTGCCGACCGAGCTGTCCTCCTCGTCGGTGATGATCGTGAGCACGAGCACCGCGTCGTCGCGCAGGAAGCCCGAGTTGCAGCCGCCCCCACCGTTGAGCCCGGGGCTGACCGCGGCGGTCAGCGATTGCAGGGGCTTCTCCTCGCTGTCGCCGTCGGTCCCGACCGAGGCGATGCAGGTGAACTTCTGCGGCAGCTGGTCGAAGGGCTCTTGCGGGGTGATGTAGCGCTGGCCGCCGGTGAGGTTGCAGTACTGGTTGCTGGCGTCCTCGCCGACCGGGAAGTTGACCCCGGCTCCGAGCGTGTTGTCGCAGGCCGAGGGCGCGCCATCGCAGGCGTTGACGTCCCCAAACTGGCAGAGGAAGGGGAAGAAGCCGCACTCGACCGTGCAGTCGTTCCAATACTGATCGGTCTTGACGACCATGATGTGGTAGCTGTCGACGTCGGCGATGGTCTCTTGGATCTTCTGAATGAAGCCCGGGAAGCTGCCGATCAGCGCCTGTTGGTTGTCACCCATCGAGCCCGAGTTGTCGATCACGAACAGGAAGTCGATCGCGGCGCAGCCCTCCCCGTCACCGCCCTCGGCGGTCGCGTCGGTGTCCTCGAAGAGCGTGTCGAGCTTGATCCCGTCGTTGCTGTCGGCGTTGTCGTTATCGCCGTCACCGTCGCCGTCGCCAGGATTGTCGCCATCACCATCGCCAGGGCCATCGGAGCTGGTCCCGAGCGTCGCCACGCCGTCACCCTCGTCGCCGTAGATGCTGCCGTCCTCGTTAGAGCCGCCGCCACAGGCGAGCGCGAGCGTCAAGGGCAGGAGCGGGGGGAGGCCAACAATCCAGAGCTTCGAGGACATGACAGGAGCAATCCTGTCCAAATGGTGGGCGATAGCGGCAGCGAAAATCAACCAAAGCCGACAGGCGCGAAGCTTCGCTCGCTCGCTCGCCCTGCGAGGCGACTCACGATCCGATTGATCAGGGATACACTGGTGATGTGCGCGGGGGTCGTGACGAGAGTGCCCATCCCTTCGACGTCGAACCAGCCGCGCGTGACCGGGCGATCTTCGACTCGCTGCAGCCGGATGCCCGGGCCGCGATTCGGGCCTCGGTCCTGCACGAGCGGCTGGTCGACGCGGGCCTGCGGCCCGACGATCACCGCCTGCACGATGTGTTTCGCGCGCTCGACCAGCTCGGCGACCAGCCGATCGGGTACGAGACCTTCGCGTCGACGATCGGGCCGTGTCGCGTGCTGGTCGAGCGGGCGCTGGCCGGCAAGCTGGTGATCCCCGACTTCTCCGAGTTCTGTCGGGAGATCCAGGCGATCTACGAGTCGACGCTCCCGCTGCGCTCGGGCGTGCTGCCCGAGTACATTCCGCAGCTCACTCGCGTCGATCCCGAGCTCTACGCAGTCGCGATCTGCACGATCGACGGGCAGATGTTCTCGATCGGCGACGCGAACACCGAGTTCTGCGTGCAGTCGTGCGGCAAGCCGGTCACCTACTGCCTCGCGCTCGAGGAGCACGGGGTCGACGTGGTCCACCAGCACATGGGCCGCGAGCCGAGCGGGCACGGGTTCAACGAGCTGACCCTCAACGCGCAGGGCAAGCCGCACAACCCGATGATCAACGCCGGCTCGATCATGGCCTGCTCGCTGATCCAGCGCGGCCGCGAGCTCGCCGATCGCTTCGACTACGTGCTCGGGGCCTGGCATCGGCTGGCTGGCGGGCGGCGGGTCGGTTTCTCCAACTCCGTGTACTTGTCCGAGCGGCGATCGGCCGATCGCAACTTCGCGCTCGGCTACCTGTTGCGCGAGAAGAAGGCGTTCCCCGAGGGCACCGATCTGATCGAGACGCTCGAGTTCTATCTGCAGAGCTGCGCGATCGAGGTCGACGCCGAGGTCATGGCCGTAGCCGCAGCGACGCTCGCCAACGCGGGCATGTGCCCGACCACCGGCCAGCGGGTGTTCGGGCCCGAGACCGTGCAGAAGTGCCTGTCGCTGATGTCGAGCTGCGGCATGTACGATTTCTCCGGCGAGTTCGCGTTCACGGTCGGGCTGCCGGCCAAGAGCGGCGTGTCCGGGGCGATCATCGGCGTGGTGCCCAACGTGCTGGGCTTCTGCACCTGGTCGCCGCGCCTCGACCAGCACGGCAACAGCGTGCGTGGGCTCGAGTTCTGTCGCCAGCTGGTCCGGACCTACAACTTCCATGCCTATGACACGCTGACCGGCATCTCGGGCAAGCGTGACCCTCGGCTGACCCGCGCGCACCGGATGGTCGACGAGATCGGCCAGATGAACTGGGCGGCGAGCTTTGGCGATCTTCGAACCATTCGCCAGCTGGTCGCGCGGGGGGTCGATCCGGAGCGAGGCAACTTCGACGATCGTACGCCGCTGCACGTGGCCGCGGCCGAGGGACACGTCGAGGTCGTCGAGTATCTGCTCTCGCTCGGGATTCGTGCTGATCCGGTCGACCGGTTTGGCAACACGCCCTTGCGAGAGGCCGAGCGCGAGGGTCATGCGGCCGTCGTCGCGCTGCTCGGAGCTCGGCGTTTGGTCTGAGCGAGGGCGCTCGTTGGCAAGCCCGGCACTTCGGCTAGCTCCCGACCCTGCGGGCGGTCGAAGAGCCCGCGGGAATCGACCCTGGGCGCCCTGGAACATGCCCATGGGGCCCGCCGTGAGCGTCGGATTCGTGCGATCGTTAGCAGGCGCATCGAAGCGATGCCAAAGGTGACACCGTGACCGCACTCTTACTGATCGCAGGGCTCGTTCTGCTCGTCGCTGGCGGCGAGCTCTTGGTCCGCGGCGCCTCGAAGCTCGCGGTCTCGTTCGGCATCTCACCGCTGGTCGTGGGCCTCACTGTCGTCGCGTTCGGGACCAGCGCGCCGGAGCTGGCCGTGTCGGTTCAGGCGGCGTGGGCGGGCCAGGTCGACATCGCGCTCGGCAACGTGGTCGGCAGCAACATCTTCAACGTGCTGTTCATCCTCGGCGTCTCGGCCGCGATCACGCCGCTGTTCGTCGCCGGCCAGATGATCCGGCAAGAAGTGCCGGTGATGATCGCGGTCTCGCTCTTGCTCTTCGGGCTCGCGCTCGACGGCGGCATCTCGCGCATCGAGGGTGGGGTGTTCTTCGTGTTGATGCTCGCCTACACCGTGCTGCTGATTCGCCAGAGCCGCCGCGAGACCAAGCAGTTGAAGCAGGAGTACGCCGAGGAGACCCACGTCGCGTCCGGTCCGAGCTGGGATGACCGCTTGCCCGTCCAACTCGGGCTGATCGCCGTCGGCCTCGTGCTGCTGGTGTTCGGCTCGCGCTGGTTGGTCGAGGGGGCGATCACGATCGCGACCGCGCTCGGGGTGTCCGAGCTGGTCATCGGCCTGACGATCGTCGCTGCCGGCACCTCGCTGCCCGAGGTCGCGGCGTCGATCATCGCGGCGCTCAAGGGTCAGCGCGACATCGCGGTCGGCAACGTGGTCGGCAGCAACATCTTCAACATCCTCAGCGTGCTCGGTATCTCGGCGCTGGTCGCCCCGAGCTCGTTGAGCGTCCCGCAGTCGCTGCTCGAGTTCGACATGGTCGTGATGATCGCGGTCGCGGTCGCGTGCCTGCCGATCTTCTTCACCGGCAACACGATCGCCCGCTGGGAGGGGTTCGTGTTCCTCGGCTACTACATCGCCTACACGGCCTATCTGGTGTTGGCCTCGCAGCAGAGCGAGCTCTTGCCGACCTACTCGTTCGTGATGCTCGCCCTGGTCGTGCCGCTGACGGTGCTGACCCTGACCGTGCTGGTGTACCGGGCGTTCAAGCAGCGCAAGGTCGAAGCCACCACGGGCGCCTAGAACACCGAGAGCGGCGCTCGCGTCGGGAGGCATCCGCGTCCCCATTTGGGCTGGCACGTGCGGCCACTCGGGTGGACCCTGACCTGGCGAGGTCGAAATGCGCGAGGGGATCGAGGCTGCTTTCGTGCACGAGCGGCCTCGCCATCAGCTACGCGCGCTGGAGTCCTCCGATCGTTGGCCGCCGCGTCGCGCAGGTGCAAGACGTGACGGCGTGATCGCTCTAATCTTGCTCGCAGGGCTCGTCTTGCTCGTCCTCGGCGGCGAGCTCTTGGTTCGCGGTTCGTCGAAGCTCGCGGTCTCGCTCGGCATCTCGCCCCTGGTCGTCGGCCTCACCGTAGTTGCGCTCGGTACCAGCGCGCCGGAGCTGGCCGTGGCGGTCCGGGCGGCGTGGGCGGGCAAGGTCGACATCGCGCTCGGCAACGTGGTCGGCAGCAACATCTTCAACGTGCTGTTCATCCTCGGCATCTCGGCCGCGATCACGCCGCTCGTCGTTTCGGGCCAGATGATCCGGCAACAGGTGCCGGTGATGATCTCGCTCTCGCTCTTGCTCTTCGGCCTCGCGTTCGACGGCGGGATCTCGCGGCTCGAAGGCGGCGTGTTGGTTGGCCTGTTGATCGCCTATACGGTGGTGCTGGTCCGTCAGAGCCGACGCGAGACCAAGGCGCTGGAGGAAGAGTATGCCGAGCACCCGATCGTCGCGGCGGGGCCAACCTGGGATGATCGCTTGCCCGTACAGCTCGGCTTGATCACCCTTGGCCTCGTGTTGCTGGTGTTCGGCTCGCGCTGGCTGGTCAAGGGCGCGATCATGATCGCCACGGCGTTCGGGGTGTCGGAGCTGGTCATCGGGCTCACGATCGTCGCCGCGGGCACCTCGCTGCCCGAGGTCGCGGCCTCGGTCGCCGCCGCCGTCAAAGGCCAGCGCGACATCGCGGTCGGCAACGTGGT
>CBFGLP010000801.1:0-10849 GCA_965649595.1 uncultured Myxococcales bacterium
GCTTCGCGCCCTTCAGCCCGGACGGGCTGCCGAAGCCGTTCCCCGCGCTCTGCTCGCTGCCTTCTTGGCGGTGGTGCTCGGATGGCTGGGAGGCTTCGTCGCGGGCCACGGGGCGACGCTGGCGGACGAGGGCGTCGGCCAAGCGTCGATCGGCCCGGCCGCTCAGCGCTCGGAGTTCGATCGTCAGCCGCTCAACAAGCCCCCGACCAAGGTCGAGGGCGGGCTCGCGGGTGAAGTCGAGACCAAGGACGACGATCAGGACAGCCCCCTGGTCGCGGGCTTGCTCGCTCCGTCGTGGGAGCTCGATGGCGCATCGCGCTCGGCTCATCGATGGGGAGCCGAGCCGTCCGTATCGCGCGAGCTGGCATGGATCGCGTGCAAGGGCGCACGCGGACCTCCGGTGGTCTGAGCTGCTCCGACCTGGGCACGCGTACGCAGCAGTGCGTCGTGCGTGGCGAAGGTCGTGAGCGGCTCCTGCCAATCGTCCCGAACACCTGAACCATGGTTCCGGAGTCGAATCGCCTGACTCCGAGCTAGGTGGCACCGCGCGAGCGCGCGGGCAGGCGGGACGGGACGGGACATCGCTTGCTCGCTCGGTCGGCCCCCGTGGCGCGATCGCGCACGGACCCTCGTGCCCGTGCCTGCCGGCCCAGCCGGATTTCGGTCCCCCACACGCGAGAGAGCCAATGGGCACGCCCACCAAGTTCAAGTCCAACGGAGCCGATGCGAGCGATCGCTCGAGGATGAGGGACCTCGTCGCCGGCTTCCTCGTGTTTCTGATCGCGCTGCCCCTGTGCCTCGGCATCGCCATGGCCTCGGGCTTCCCGCCCGTCGCTGGCGTGCTGACGGCGATCGTCGGTGGCGTGGTCGTCAACTTCCTCGGCAGCGCTCGGCTCACCATCAAGGGCCCGGCGGCCGGCCTGATCGTGATCGTGCTCGGCGCGGTGCAGGAGCTGGGGCAGGGCGATCCCGTCGCCGGCTACCGCTACGCGCTGGCGATCGGCGTGGTCGCGGCCGCGGTCCAGATCGTGCTCGCGCTCATCCGCGCCGCCTCGGCGGGGGCGGCGATGCCGACCTCGGTCGTGCACGGCATGCTCGCGGCGATCGGCGTCATCATCATCTCCAAGCAGACCCACACCTCGCTCGGTGTCGCGCCCGAGGCCGAGGAGCCGCTGGGGCTGCTTGCCGAGATCCCGCACAGCATCGCCAACGCGAACCCCGAGATCGCGCTGATCGGCCTGGTCTCGCTGGTCGTGCTGTTCGGCACGCCCTTCTTGGTCAAGAAGGTCGACAAGCTCAAGAAGGTCCCGCCGCAGCTGCTCGTGCTGATCGCCGCGGTCGCGCTCGGGTTCGGCTTCGACCTCGAGCACGCCCACTTCTACACGATGTTCGGGAGCGATTATCAGGTCGGACCCGAGTACCTGGTCAACCTCCCGGGCAGCCTGCTCGACGCGGTGGCGTTCCCCGACTTCTCGCAGATCACTTCGGCGACCTCGATCAAGTACATCGCGATGTTCGCCTTGGTCGGCTCGATCGAGTCGACGCTGAGCGTGATCGCGGTCGACTCGCTCGACCCCGCCAAGCGGCCCTCGGATCTCAACCGCGACCTCCTGGTCGTCGGCGTCGGCAACCTGATCGCTTCGGCGATCGGCGGCTTGCCGATGATCTCCGAGATCGTCCGCAGCAAGGCCAACATCGACGCTGGTGCGCAGTCTCGCTTTGCGAACTTCTTTCACGGGCTGTTTCTGCTCGCGTTCGTGGCGATGCTCCCGATGGTGCTCAAGACCATCCCACTGGCGGCGCTCGCCGCCATGCTCGTGTTCACGGGCTTTCGCTTGGCCTCGCCCCACGAGTTCAAGCACATGCACGAGCTCGGCGCTGACCAGCTCTTCTTGTTCCTGAGCACGATGATCATGACGCTGGCTACCGATCTGCTGATCGGCGTGGCGACCGGCCTCGCGCTCAAGATCCTGCTGCACCTCGTTCGCGGCATGCCGCTGCGCGCCCTGCTGCGCGCCGAGTTCGGCGTGCAGAAGACCGAGCGCGAGCTGTGGATCGTCGCCCGCGACGCGGCGACCTTCCGCAGCCTGATGCCAATGCGGCGGGTGCTCGCCGAGCTGCCGCCGCAAATTGAGCGGGTGGTCATCGACTTGCGCGGGGCCAAGCTTGTCGACCACACCTTCCTCGAGCGGCTCGAGCAGATGAGCGAGGAGTGGGAGGGGGCCAAGCTCGAGCTGCTCGGGCTCGAGCAGTTCAAGGCCGCGTCCCAGCACCCGATGGCTGCACGCTGGCGCAAGGCGACACCATGACCGCTGCACACGCTCATCCAGGCGAGCACGCCGAGCTCGACCCTCAGGCTGCCCTGCTCGACGCGCTCGAGCACGCTGCTCACTTGCTGCCTGCTCAGGCGCCGCTGCAGGCCTTCGTCCACCACAACACCCTGCACTCGTTCGAGCACCTGCCCTTCGAGCAGGCGCTGGTCGATGCCGGCAACACCTTCGACTCGCAGATCTGGCCGAGCGAGGACGACTTCGCCAGGCACCTCGCGCGCGGTCGGATCACGCCGCGGGACATCGCCGCGGTGCTCGAGGACGAGGGGATCGACGACCAGCCAGTCATACCCGGCGGGCCTGGTCGGCGAGCGCTCTGGCAGCTTCGGCTCGAGCAGCTCTACGAGGTGCCGGTCGGCGCGCCGCTGAGCTGGCTCTTGAGCGAGACACCGGCGCTGCGTCGCTTCCATCGCTCGGTCGATGCGGATGCACGCGCGCGCGTGTGCAATGGCAAGTCGGAGGTCGAGCAGCTCGCGGCGCTGTGGAAGCTGGTCATGGACGCGGTCGTGAGCGCCGGCGCACAGCCAGCCCCGCGCATGAGCATGCGTCCGCGTGACCGCGTGCTCGAGCTGACCGGCGTCGACGTCGACACCTCGGTGCATCCGACCCTGCTGCGGCTCGCCGCGGCTTACCTCGACCAGGGCACCGCATACTGGTCGATGCCCGAGCGGCAGCTGGGCTTCTACGCCTGCGTACGCGCGCTCTATCGCCGACCCTTTGGTCCGCCGGATCCCTGGATGCACGCGCTGCGCGAGACCTTGGATAGCGAAGCCGCGGCCGGGCTCGACGCCGAGCAGAGCGCGCTCGCCTCGCTCGAGCGCTTGCGGGTGCCTCGCGTGCATTGGGCCGAGGTGATCACCAGTACGCTGCTCTCGCTGCGTGGCTGGGCGGGGATGTTCTACCAGCTGCAGCTGCGACCGGATCGTGCGCCGGTCGAGGCGCCGCCGCCCTGTCGATTGGTCGACTTCCTCGCCGTCCACTTGCTGCTCGAGAGCCACGCGGTCCGCCACGTGCTCGACGAGCACAAGGGCTTCGTCAGCCCGTCCGGGCTGAAGGGTCACTTGCTCTTCGACGAGCGCAGCCGGTCGCCGCAGGTCTACGACCTCTTGGATCACCCGCTGCTGGCTCTGGCCTGGGACGCGTTCGTGCTCACGCAGCGGGCCGGGGTGAGCCCGGAGCAGCTCGCCGAGCCTGGCCACGCTCGCACATGGGTACACACCGTCGCCAAGCTCGGCCCGCTCGAGCGTCGGCGCCTGCTCTTCCTCGCCTACGAGCGCCACTATCGGGTGCACGTGCTCGACTCACTGCTCGCCCACGCCAAGCTCGGCGTGCGCGAGCACGGGCCGGCCAAGGTCCAGATGGTGTTCTGCATCGATGACCGCGAGGAGTCGCTGCGTCGCCACGTCGAGGAGCTCGACCCGGAGATCGAGACCCACGGTTATGCGGGCTTCTTCTCGGTTGCGATGGCGTTCCGCAGCGCAGAGGCGGTGCGCTCGCGGCCGCTCTGCCCGGTCGTGATCGAGCCCCGCCACCTGGTCGTCGAGGAGCTGGTCGATGCGAGCGGGGGCGAGGCCGCTCGCAAGCGCGCGCTCGGTCGGCTTCGCCACGCGTCGTTCGTCGGCAGCAAGACCTTCGTGCGCGGCAGCTTGGTGTCCGTGGGAGTCGGGCTGGCAGCGATGGTCCCGCTGGTCACCCGCACGCTCTTTCCCCGGGCCGCGCAGCGGCTCAACCAGCACGCGCGACGGGTGCTGGCCGGCAGCCCGCGGACCCGGCTCTTGCTCGAGCGACCCGAGGGCGAGGGCCCGCAGGCCGACGGCATGCTGCACGGCTACACGGTCGAGGAGATGACCAACATCGTCGGCGAGCTCGTGCGCACGATCGGGATCGACGATCACCTCGGCAAGCTGGTGCTGATCTGCGGGCACGGCTCGTCCAGCCTCAACAACCCGCACGAGGCCGCCTACGGCTGCGGTGCGACTGGTGGCGGCTGCGGAGGTCCCAACGCGCGGGTTTGGACGACCATGGCCAACGACCCGCGCGTACGCGAGCGGCTGCGGGCGCGCGGCGTGATCGTGCCCGACGAGACATGGTTCGTCGGCTGCTATCACGACACCTGCGACGACTCGATCCACTGGTACGACCTCGACCGGATCCCCGAGAGCCACAAGGCCGAGTTCGATCGCATCCAGGCTCTGCTCGATCAGGCCTGTCGGCTCCACGCACATGAGCGGTGCCGTCGGTTCGAGTCAGCCCCGCTCGGGCTGACCCCCGATGGCGCGTTGGCCCACGTCGAGGGGCGGGCGGCCGACCTCGCGCAGCCGCGGCCGGAGCTCGGTCACGTGACCAACGCGATCTGCTTCTTCGGGCGGCGCGAGCGAACCCGCGGGCTGTTCCTCGATCGTCGCGCGTTCTTGGTCTCGTACGAGCCCGAGCGCGATCCCGACGGGACGATCCTCGGCGCCCTCCTGCAAGCCGCTGGTCCCGTCGGCGCGGGCATCAGCCTCGAGTACCTGTTCTCGTACGTCGACAACCTCCTGTACGGGGCCGGGACCAAGCTGCCGCACAACATCACCGGGCTGCTCGCGGTCATGGACGGCCACGCCTCGGATTTGCGCACCGGCCTGCCTCGCCAGATGATCGAGATCCACGAGCCGATGCGCTTGCTGACGATCATCGAGACCGAGCCCGACAAGGTCATGCGGGTGCTCGCGGAGCGCCCAGCGCTCGAGCGATTGGTCCGCAACGAGTGGATTCAGACGGTCGTCTGGAGCCCGACGACCGGGCTCATGCACGTGCTCTCGCGCGGGCGCTTCGTGGTTCACCAGCCGGACTCGGACCAGCTCCGCGTGGTCCAGCGCTCGGTCGATCACTACCGCGGGCACCGCGATCACCTCGAGTGTGCCCGCGTCGAGGCAGGGATCTAGCCACATGTCGATCCTCGAAGCTGCGGTCGTCTCGATCCTGGCGCTGCCAGCCCTCGCCACCACGCTGGTGATCCTCGCGGCGTGGAGCCACCGCCCGCTGAGCGAGCTGGCGACCACGCGAGTCGTCAGCGGAGCGTTCTCGCTCGCGGGGCTGGCCGGCTTGGTCGTGCTCGCCGGGATGATCTCGGGCGGCCACGACCAGCTCCGCGTCGAGCTCGGCACGTGGTTCGAGGTCGCCCACTACGCGTTCGTCCCGACCCTCGCGGTCGATCGCCTCTCGCTGCCCTTCGCGTTGCTGTCAGCGCTGCTCTTGGTCGTGATCAGCGAGTTCTCGCGTCGCTACCTGCACCGCGAGCGCGGGTTCACGCGCTTCTACGCGCTCTTGGCCATGTTCGGGGCCGGCATCGAGCTGGTCGTGCTGGCCGACGGGATCGATCTCGCGTTCTTTGGCTGGGAGCTGGTTGGGCTGTCTTCGGCCCTGCTGATCGCGTTCTTCCAGGAGCGCCCGGCGCCGGCCAAGCACGGCCTGTGGGCGTTCATGACCTACCGGGTCTGCGACATCGGCCTGCTCGCCGCCGCGGTATGGTTGCACCACACCGTCGGCAGCACGGTGGTGGTCGAGGAGTCGGCGGGCTGGGCTGGCTACGCCGTCCCGCCCGGGCTCGGCGACGCGATGATCGTCGGCTTCTTGCTGCTGTGGGCCTCGATGGGCAAGGCCGCTCAGGTGCCGCTCGGTGGCTGGCTGCCCCGCGCGATGGAGGGGCCGACGCCCTCGAGCGCGATCTTCTACGGGGCGCTCTCGATCCACCTCGGCCCCTACCTGCTGCTCCGCGCCGCGCCC
The DNA here is from genome assembly GCA_965649595.1 of uncultured Myxococcales bacterium. Taxonomy (GTDB): domain Bacteria; phylum Myxococcota_A; class Polyangia; order Nannocystales; family Nannocystaceae; genus Plesiocystis. The sequence continues at coordinate 6,096 of CBFGLP010000801.1, forward strand.
TTGCTCGAGGCGGCGCCGGCGGTCGCGGTCGCGGTCGTGTTGGTCGGTGCGGCCACGGCCTTGCACGCGACCTTCGTCGGCCGCGTGCAGACCGACATCAAGAGCACGCTCGCCTACGCGTCGATGACCCAGGTCGGCTTGATCTACGTCGAGATCGGGTTCGGGCTCTACTGGGTCGCGGTCGTGCACATCGTCGGGCACATGACCTGGCGGACCCTGCAGATCCTCCGCGCGCCCAGCTTGATCCACGAGTGGCGGACGCTCGAGCACTCGATGGGCTCGGTGCTGCCGCAGACCGGGGGCCACCTCGAGAAGCTGGTGCCTGCACGCCTGCAGCCCTGGCTCTACCGAGCCGCGCTCGAGCGCGGCTACTTCGACTCGCTGCTGCGCGATCACGTGGTCGGGCGCACGGTCCGTTGGCTGCGCTCGATCGATCGCCTCGAGCAGCAGTGGATCGCTCTGCTCGCGGGTGAGCTGTCGTCGCCCGACGAGCGGTCCGAGGTCGAGCTCGAGCGTCGCCGCCCGACCGGGTCCGATCCTTCGGAGGTGGTCCGATGATCTCGTTCATAGCCGTTTGGGCGGCCATCGCAGCGCTCGCGCTCGTGGCCGTGTTCGCTCGCAGGGCCCCGGACATCATGGCCGCGCGCCGGATCGGCATCTCCGGCGCGATCGTAGCCCTCGTCCTGGCTGGCCTGTCCGCGGCTTGGCGGATGTGGTCGCTGCCCGAGCTGGTCGAGGCCCCGCACCTCTCGTTCGCTGCCACCGAGCTGTGGATCGTCCCGCTGCCGCTCTATATGAGCGTGATCGGGTTTACCGCGATTGCGATGTCCTCGGCCCGCCGGCATCGACCGGTCACGATCAGCCGGATCGCCCTGGTCATTGCCGCCTCGATGGCGCTGATCGAGATCCAGCACCCGATCGCGCTCGCGCCCTTGTGGCTGCTGACCGTCGTGCCCGTGTACCTCGAGCTGCGCAGCAACCCGACCGCTCGCGACATCGATCGGGTGTTCGCCATCTATATGTTCCCAGCCACCGCGCTGGCGATGGTCGGCAGCCTGCTGCTCGGTACGGTCGGCGGTCTGATCGGGCTCGCCCCGCTCGCGCTGGCGATCGCGATCCGCGAGGCGATGGTGCCGGTCCACTCATGGTTCCCGGCGGTCGTCGATCGTGCGCCGATGGGCTTGGTCGTGGCGTTCGTGTGCCCGCAGCTGGGCGTCTACACCCACCTGCGCTGGATCGCGGAGGGCTTGCCGATCGAGATCGGCGACTCGGTCGCTGCGCTCGGGGCCGTCACCGCGATCTTCGCCGCGCTGATGGGGGCAGTGCAGTCCAGGGCTCGCCGCGCGCTCGGTTACTTGATGATGAGCCAGACCGCGCTGGTCGCGTTCGGGCTCGTCACTCACTCGGCCGTCGCTCGGGCCGGCACGCTCGTGGCGTGGGCGGTCGCCGGGGTTGCGACCGCCGGCTTCGCGATGACCTTCTCGGCGTTGCAGTCCCGCCGCGGTGAGCTCGACCTCGACCATCCAGGTGGCAACTACGAGCGCATCCCCCTGCTCGCGGGTGCGTTCTTGGTGCTCGGCCTCGCCAGCGTCGGCCTGCCCGGTACGCTCGGGTTCGTCGCCGAGGACCTGCTCGTGCAGGGATCGGCCGACGACTTTCCCATGCTCGCGCTGGCGCTGATCGTCGCGACGGCGATCAACGGCATCACGGTGATGCGGAGCTTCTTTTGCTTGTTCACTGGCGTGAAGGCGCCGGTCGGCGAGCGAGATCTGACCCGGCGCGAGTGGATGACGCTGACGATCGTGCTGGCGGCGCTGTTGACCGCAGGGGTGTGGCCGGGGCCGGTGGTGAAGTGGCTGGGCGAGATCGGGGGCGAGTCCTCCGGTGCGCATGGGCACCACTAGTCGATGGGTCAGGCGCCTGCTATCTCGGCTCGCTTCGTGGCAGATTAGCGAGGGTGAGAGCCGTGCGTCTCGTCATCGAGCTCGGTCGTGTGCTGACCTGCGCGAGCGTGGTCGCAGCCTCGAGCGGATGTTGGGGGCCGTCTGAAGCGGAGCGCGAGCCCGCGGCCGAGGCCTCGCTCACCAACGAGGCGCCCGCGGGCGCCGAGGACGAGGCGCCTGCGGAGGTGCCCACGCGCACGAGCGTGCCTGTGCAGATCCTCCCCGGGCCTTGCGTGCAAGAGTCGGGGCTCGCCCCCGTCGGCGTCGCGGCGACTCCGAGTGTCGAGTGCCTCGATATCGGCTCCCCGCTCGCCGGGCGCACCGACGTGCTCGACGTGCAGGGGGAAGGCGAGGAGCTTCGCTGCGTGCACCGACGCGATCGCACGCTCGTGTGCACGGGGACCCGCAAGGAGTATCCGGACAACTATGACGAGCTGCTCGAGCAGGGGGACTGGTCCAAGCTGCCTGAGCCGAAGACGCTCGAGTGGACGCGTGAGCTGCCCGAGATCGACCTGTTCGAGCTCCGCGGAGGGACGCTCTGCGTGGTCGGTGCGAGCGGGGCCCGCTGCTTCGAGATGTTCGGTGACGAGTCCGAGACGGTGTCCGAGCACCCGCGCCTGGCGAAGAGCGTGACGCTCGCCACCAACCTGGGGACCCCGTGTGGGATCACTGCCGATCAACGCCTCGTGTGTAGCGCCCCGGTCGACTCGGATGCGCACATTGCTCGCGAAGGCGTCGCTGCGCTCGTCGGCGGAGGTGACTTCAATTGCTCGCTCGATCTGCAGGGCGCGGTGTGGTGCTGGGGACAGAGCCACAGCGGCGAGCTTGGTGACGGGATCTATTCGGGGCCGTCGAAGCGGGATGATCCCCACAGCGTCGAGCAGCCGCGCCGCGTGGACGGCCTGCCTCCGGTCGTCGAGCTCGTCGCGGGCTCGCGACATGTGTGCGCGCGGACAGGCTCGGGAGAGGTGTGGTGTTGGGGCCGCGACAACGTCGGCCAGCTCGGTCGCGGGCTGCGAACCTGGGAGGCGGCCACGCCCGCGCCGGTTTGGGGCCTGAAAGGGGCGAGGGCGCTGCGGGCCTTCGAGATGGGGACCTGCGCGCTGATCGATGGTGCGCGGGGGATCGACGCGCTGCGCTGTTGGGGTCGCGTCGGCTCGATCGACTCGGCGACTCCGACCAATGGTCGCGCGTCAGTGCCAGCGCGAGTGAGCCTGCCTGCGCCGGGGAGCTGCGTCGACGTCGATCTCTCGAGCTGGCGCGAGCGCGTCGCCACGAGCTCGGGCATCGAGCTGGCCGAGCAGCTGGCGCGACTGCGGATCCTCGCGGGCGACGGTGACGAGCCCTTCTACAGCGAGCCACGGGCTTCGGGGATCGAGATCCACGAGGCAGAGCTCGACGGTAGCGCGCCGAGCGAGCGCGTCGTGGTCGCGTGGTTTCACGGCCACGACTACGTCGTCCATGCGGCGGTGCGGGTGCTGAGCGAGAGCGAGGGGCGCTGGTGCCTGCCGCTCGCGTCCGAGCTGCGCTTCTCGGATGGGCTCGATCAGCTGCGTGCATGCGCGCCGCATCCGAGCGAGCCACCTTTCGAGGGCCCCTTGCGGATCGAGCTCGTCGAGCTGCTGCGCGCTGGCACGATGGCGATCGAGCTGCGCACGCAGGAGCACGACTGCTACTGCTGCCTCAGCCACTCGCACTACGAGACCAGCTACCTCGGCTTCGATGCGAGCGGGTTGCACGGCGTGCTCGAGCCCTTCACGACCTACCGGCGCGAGCATTCGGAGCTCGAGCGAGGATCGATCAGGCTGCGCGGTGGTTTCCCGCGCAAGATCCAGACGCTCAGCGAGCTCGAGTGCGAGTACGGGTACGAAGATGAAGGTGAGGACTTCCAGCGCTGCGCGCCGGGCCGTACACGCAAGACCTGGATCTACGACGTGGCAGAGCGTCGCTATCGCTGAGCTTCGGAGTCAGGCGCCTCGGTCTTGCTCCCGCCGCTCGCCAGGTAGGCGATCACCCCGAGCCCCGCGCAGCTGAGCCCGACCGGCAGCCCGATCCAGCTGCTCGGCCACCAGCCGCCGAGGAAGCGCTCGGCGTCGGCGAGCAGATGGACGATCCACACGCCGGTGCCGAGCAACATCGAGGTCAACGCCGCCCGCTCGTCGCCGCGCTCGGAGTAGATCCCGAACAGCAAGGGCACGAGCAGCGACACGAGCCCGAGCGCGTAGGCCTCCTCGAGCAGGCTGTAGGCGTCCTCGCCGATGTACGCGGTCGCCAGCGCGCTGAGGCCGACGAACAGCACACACACGCGGTTGAGCCCCAGCAGCGTCCAGCCGCGCCGCTCAATCCATTCCTTGCCGATCGGCCAGACCAGGTTCTGGGCCAGCACGCTCGAGGGCGACAGGATCGCGCTGTCGATCGTCGAGAGCACCGCCGACATCACGACCAGCGTGAACACCACTGCCATGAAGGGCGAGAGGAACAGCTGCGCGAGCGTGGTCATGGTCGAGCGCTCGGGCGCGCCAGGGACCAGCATGTCGGCGGCCAGCCCGATCGCGAGCGGGAGCAGACCGACGGTCAGGTAGCCGAGGCCCGACAGGTGGCAGGCCCACTTGGCCGTCCACACGTCCTTCGAGGCGAAGATCCGCTGGCTGAGCTCCTGGCCGGGCAGGTTGCCGAGCGCCCCGATCGCGAGCACACCGATCCAGCCGACCAACGCCTGCGCGTCCTCGGTCGGGATCCAGACCTTCTTTTCGGTTGGCAGCGAGGTCCACAGCCGCTCGAACCCAGCCAAGGGCGAGCCCTCGCCCAGCT
>CBFGLP010000802.1:0-5216 GCA_965649595.1 uncultured Myxococcales bacterium
AGCGTGTGGGCCTCGTCGATGAACAAGATGATCGGCGTCGGCGAGGCCTTGACCTCCGAGATGACCGCCTTGAGTCGCTTCTCGAACTCGCCCTTGACGCTCGCGCCGGCCTGCAGGAGGCCCATGTCGAGGCTGATCAGCTCGACGTTCTGCAGCTGCTCGGGCACATCGCCCGCGACGATCGCCAGGGCGAGCCCCTCGACCAGCGCGGTCTTGCCGACGCCCGGCTCGCCGACGATGATCGGGTTGTTCTTGCGCCGCCGCGCGAGGATGTCGATGCACTGCCGGATCTCGCGGTGGCGTCCGAAGATCGGATCGATCTCACCGCGCTTGGCCGCCGCCGTGAACGAGATCGTGAAGCGCCCGAGCGCGCTGTCGGGCGAGGCGCTGGCCGGGCCGCCGCCTGCCGCCGAGCCACCGGCCGAGCCCGCGCCGCCGCCCGTGCTGACCTCGCTCGGCCGCTCGTCGAGCTCGTTGGACGGGCGGCAGATGGCCTCGTACTCACGACGCAGCCGCTCGGTGTCGATCGCCTCGATCTCCGGGAACTCCTCGGCGGAGTAGCGAGACGAGCGCTCGCAGAACTGCATCAGCAGGTGACCGCTGCGCAGCGAGGTGACCCCATATTGCAGCGAGGCGAGCGTCCACGCGTCCTCGATCCACTGGAAGAGCGACTCGGCGAACACCGGGCGTCCGGCGTTGCCCTTCTTCATGGCCGAGAGCGTGCGATCGATCCGCTGGACCAAGCGCAGGCGGTCCTGCCCGAAGTGCTGCAGGATCGCCGCCGCGTCGCCGTCTTCTTGCCCGACGATCTGGATGAGCAGGTGCTCGGGCACGATCTCGTAGAACTGGCCGGTAGCGGCGCGGCTGACCGCCGCCTCCAGCATGCCGGTGCAGACCGGACCGAGACGACGGACGAGGAGCTTGGGTTCGACGCGCATGAGGTCTCCTGAGCGGGCGTGAGCGAGGTCGCGAGGTCGCGAGGTCGGACCCAGAGTGTGCACGAGGCGGCGGTGATCACTCAACCGGACGGAGGCGACAGGCTCGATCTGGGAGCGCGAGGCCGCTCGCAACCATGCAGATGTGCTAGGTGTCCCCACTGATCGGTGTGGGGTCGCGGCGGGGGCCTCGAGGAGCGGCTCCTGGGGGGCGAAACGAGGGTGGCTTCGCGGTGGCGAGTGCTATGGTCACGGGGATGATCGTCTGGCAACAGCATCAGCGAGAGCGGATCGTGGACATCCTCGACCGCCATCCGCCAGAGTCGAACGCCTGTGTCGACGCGGCTCGGCAGGTCCTCCCCATCGCGCGCGAGATTGATGAGGAGGCCCTCACATTGGTCATCAAGGCACGAGGAGGCCGTTCTGGTCTCTTCATCTGCCCGGTGCATCCGGCAGGCCGCCGCTGGCGATATCACGTCACCGTCCACGCTTCGATGCATCGAGTCGATGCTCTCACCGGCGCTGATGGGCATCCCGCCGCATCGTACTTGGACACGTACTTTCAGTTCCCAGACGAGCTTCAGGTCCTCCCCATCGAAGAGCATGAATGGAGGAGCCTGTGAAAGAGAACTGGCGCTTCGAGGACCTCATCGACGGCAAGATCGAGGCCATCCTAGCCAGGCCCCAGATGTGGGGTGGTGAAGCGGCTCTCGAGTCGGTCGTTCTCACTTTGCTGCTCCTCCGAGTCGAGGCGATTCACGGGCCTGACGCGGAAGAAGCCGTACTCCGACGCTACGATCAACACCTTCACGACATGGTGGGCTCTGGACCACTTCCGCTCGTCGAGCATATCGCCGAGCACGGAAGCACGCTCACTCCCGTCGAAGTCTTGCGGGCCTTCTGGCAACACGAGCGAAAGATCGCTCGCCAGCCCGAGCAAGTGCTCCACCCGCGACCCGAAGTCGGCGCTGCCCACTTCGATCGAAAGGCCTCGTGATGCTCCTGGTCATGCAGCGCGGAGTCACCCAAGAGGCCGAGGGCATCAACGCCTTCTACTACGAGCACGGCCCCCGACCGGACTGGACCGATGAGCTACCGTGGCGGGTCCCCTACGGCGATCCGGGCAAGGTGGTGAGGGAGTCGGTCACCGTTCGCGGCCCCGGCGACATCCCGTCCTTCCTGGACATCGCCGCGCCCGACGGCACGCCCTTCGACGACATCGCCTGGTGCGTGAACGCGGTGACGGTGCTGCTTCGAGACCGAGCCAAGCTACCGCTCACCATCCACGCGGGTCCCTTGATGGTCCGCCTGCAGATCGAGGCGCCGCTTCGTGATCGCCCGCTCCCCGAGCTCGTGCGTGAGGTCGAGCAGCTCTTCGAGGTAGGCGTAGCCCTGCTCCCTCGACGCGATGGTTCGAGCGGAGCCGACTGACATCCTCAGCGCCACTCGACCGGCAGACCGTCGGTGAGCACGAACTCGTCGAAGTGCTTCTGCCCCGCGACCATCACCGAGACCACGTCGCCGACCGTCGCCGACTTGCCCGTGTCGATGATCAGCACCGACTTGTTCGGATAGCCCTTCTTGACCTCGGCCAGCACCTTGGCCAGCTCCGTCCAGCCGGTCCCGCTGCGCTCCGGCGCGAAGCGAGGATGCGCCGCGCCGACCTCGAACGCCTCGTTGGCCCCGAGTGTCACGCGGAGCCCCAGCACGTTGTCGCCCGGCGCGACCGCGAGGCCGCCCGGCGGCAACAAATAGAAGGGCCGCGTGCGCAGGCCCGCGTTGCCGCCGTTGACCAATAGCGAGAAGTTGGGCGGGATCGCCGGTCGGGTCTCGCCCGCGGCGTAGGCCAGCTCGACGATGGTGTGACCGGGCACGCTCGCCTCGGCGGCGATCATCACCCGGGTCGGCACCTCGACCACGTAGGTCTGCGCCTCCTCGACCGTGCGCAGCCACGCGCGACGAAAGCCGGTCCACAGCGTGGTCGTGACCCCGGTCTTGCTCTCGCGCGAGGCCTCGCCCGCCGGCAGCTCACCCGCCTGGAGGTCGACGAGCTTCTCGTCGTAGACGAACACCTGCTGCGGCGAGACCAGCACGTACATGCCCGGCTCGACCGCTGCGCCGTTGGCTACCGGCAAGTGCTCGGAGCCGAACAGCTCGTTGATCTGCGTGAGCAAGACCGTGTCGAGGCCCTGCAGGCTCTCGGGCGCCGGTTGGGCGCGCAGCCACGAGCCAATCGGCTCCGCCTGGTTGGAGTCGCCGAGCAGCAAGGGCAGCGCGACCAGGATCGGGTAGATGCCAGCCATGATCAGAACTCCTCGATCGGGATCGGCAACCAGGTGCTATCGACAGTGCCCTCGCGCACGACCCCGAGCGAGGTCGAGGCACCGAGCGTCCGACTGCGCATGCGGCCTTCGATCTGGTCTTCATCGGGCTCGCTGCCACCGAGCCAGGTCGGGACGCTGGTCATGAGCCCGACGACGATCTGTCGCTCGTCGTCTTGTGCTGTCGCGACCCAGATCTCGAACGGGTCGCCCTCGCAGGTCAGGTGAACGACCCACCCATCGCCGAGCCCCCGCTGGGCCTCGCGGCTGAGCCCCTCGACGACCGCGGCCAGGTCGTCGCGCCAGAGCCCGAGCCCCTGCAGGCGAGCCTCGACCCGCGAGGTCAGCTTGGGCAGCAGCTGGTCGACCGGCGCGGCGGCATCGGGCACGCACTCGGCCCCACGCAGCGGCTCGCGGTAGCGGGCGGTCAGCGCGACGAAGCGGTCCTGGATCGCGTAGGGATCCTTGTGATGGTCCAGCTCGCGTCGCAGCGCCTGCAGGATCGAGGTCGGCGAGCCCGAGCCCAACCATTGCAGCAGCGCGAACGCATCCCAGGCGCCCTGCTTGTCGTCGGGCTGAACGCAGCTGCCGCCCTCCTGCTCGACGCAGCGCACGAACGACAACGCCGCGCGCCGAGCCGGCTCTTCCGGGCCGACCGTCACCGCCTCGGTCGTGGTCGTCTTGCAGCCCACGAGCAGCGACCCGACCACGAGCGCCGCTCCGAGCGAGGGGTGGCGCAGCCGCGCCGACTTGGCAGACCTCGAGTTCATGTGGCTGATGCCGCACCGCGGCCCTGCTGGCACGAGTACCGCGAGGTCGACGAGCGTCCAACAAAGCGGCGTTCGGCCTCGGCGGTACGCCGCGCGACCGCGCAGCCACTGAATGAATGTGCGGCGCTCGGGTAAACGAAGCGGCCTAGCAACCTTCGAACCTCGACGCAAAGAAACTGCTTCGATCGGATCACTAGATCGATTCGACGAAAAGTCGGATCGGGAGATCACGCATGATCAACATGCCGCCGTGGCCCGAACCAAGCGCAGCGTCCCGGTCGCCGAGATTGCCCGTCCGACCTCGATCCCCGCACCTCTGCCGAGTCTGCCGAGTCGCATCCGTGCCCTGCCCCGCCCCGCGCAGCCGAGCGAAGCGACCGCACCTGCACCGACGCATTGGTGGAGCTCGCCCGACGAGCGCGCGCGGCTGCTGCAAGGCGATAGCCTCGAGCTGCTCGAGCAACTGCCCGAGCAGAGCGTCGACGTGATCTTCGCCGACCCACCTTATTTCCTGAGCAATGGTGGGACCACCTGCCAGGCAGGCAAGCGGGTGAGCGTCGACAAGGGCGGCTGGGATCGCAGCTTGGGCGCCGAGGACAACCATGAATTCAACAAGCGCTGGTTGGCCGCCTGCCAGCGCCTGCTGACCCCCGACGGCACCATTTGGGTCTCGGGCACCGCTCACGTGATCTTCTCGGTCGGCTACGCGATGCAGCAGCTCGGCTTCAAGCTGCTCAACGACATCGTGTGGGAGAAGCCCAACCCGCCGCCGAACCTCTCGAGCCGCTACTTCACGCACAGCACCGAGCTGATCTTGTGGGCCGCCCGCGATCGCAAGAGCAAGCATCACTTCGCCTACGAAGAGATGAAGCGGCGCAACGGCAACAAGCAGATGAAGAACGTCTGGCGCTTCACCGCGCCGAGCAAGAGCGAGAAGACGCTCGGTCGGCACCCGACGCAAAAACCGCTCGGCTTGCTCGAGCAGCTGCTGGTCGCGAGCTGCCCCGCGGGCGGGAGCGTGCTCGATCCGTTCAACGGCAGCGGGACCACGGGCGTGGCCGCGGCCACGCTCGGGCTCTCGTACACGGGCATCGAGCGCGAGAGCGAGTACCTGGCGCTGAGCAAGGCGCGGCTGCTCGATGCCGTGCCCGCGTGGGCAGCTGAGCGGCGCATCGCGGCCGTGGGCTGAG
>CBFGLP010000803.1:0-5411 GCA_965649595.1 uncultured Myxococcales bacterium
GGGACCGTAGCCGGTCCCTCCCCCGTCCCGGCAAAGCCGTGCCGGGTCCTCCGCCCCCTGCCCGCCCCTCTCAGGGGCGTTGGTTCGTGCCTTGGGCCGAAATTTGATGCGTTCGGAACGCAACCGAGCACAGGGATTAAACTCAGCAATCCATATTGTTGTAAGGAACAAGCCCGACCGTGGGATCGGTTGAATCGAAGCGGCCCATTCAGGCCCTCGGTCGAAATCGCACGGTCGACACCTCGGCTCGTCGTCGACATTTCTAATGCGGTTCGACGATTATCGTTGACACGTCGCTTTGGCTCGTTGCAGCCTTTCGAGGCCCTCGGCTCAATCATCAAAGCTGGCGGAGCGAGGAATGAACACTGAAACCGTGCAGATCGCGGAGCTCGAGCAGAAGGTGCGTGAGCTCGAGGACGAGCTCGCCCGCAAGTCGCGGCTCATCGACGTCCTCTTCAGCGCAAACCCAGACGGTGTCGTGATCGCCGCGCCCGACGGGTCGCTCATGTCGAATGTGGCCTCCCAGGCGATGCTGAACATCACCCCGATCGATTGCCCGCCCGAGGAGTGGGCGGTGAGGTACGGGTGCTTCCGGGTCGACCGCGTGACGCCGCTCGCCTCGGAGGAGCTCCCCCTCGCGCGCTCCTTGATGAAAGGAGAGGTTGTCGACGAAGAGGTGCTGTGGATCCAAACCGTCGAGCTACCGCAGGGAGCCTACATCACGGCGAGCTCCAGGCCGCTACCGGGCGGCGGTGCGCTCCTGATCACCCGCGACATAACCGAGAAGCGCCGGCTCTCGGATGATCTCGCCCGGCGCAACGCCGAGCTCGCCAGCCGCGAGGAAGAGAACCGGGTCCTGATCGAGCGGCTCCGCGTGGCGATCGATGAGCTCTCGACGCCCCTGCTCGAGCTCTGGGACGACGTCCTCGCGCTCCCGATCGTCGGCATCGTCGACACCCAACGCAGCGCAGAGATGACGGAGCGGCTGCTCACCGAGGTAGTGCGCGGCCGCTGGAAGCACGTCATCATCGACCTCACGGGTGTCGAGCTGATCGACACCAGCACGGCGGACCGCTTCATCAAGCTCGCGCGCTCGGTGCAGCTCCTCGGGGCGCGCTGCATCGTCGCGGGTGTCCAGCCCGCCGTCGCGCAGACGCTGGTCCAGCTCGGCACCGACTTCGGTGTGCTCGAGACATATCGCAACCTCAAGAGCGCGCTCGTGTCATGTCTTCGGCGCAATGCGGCGGTCCACGCGGCAGCGCAAACCTGAGACGAGAGGCGAAGCCCGTGGGCTCCGAAGCAGCTGCCCGAAAGATCGTGCTCCGCAGCAAGAGCACGGCCGATCGCTTCGCCTGCGCCTCGCTCGCGCGCAGCTTTGGGCGGCACGCCGAGATGTCGACGCTCCAAGCAGAGGAGCTCGCGCTCGCGGTCGCCGAGCTCGCGTCGAACGTCGCACGACATGCAATCGGGGGAGTGATCGAGCTCCATCGGCTCGAGCGACCACGACCCCACGTCGTGGTCGTCTGCCGCGATCATGGTCCGGGCATCGCCGACGTTGCCGAGGCACGACGGGACGGAGTCTCGCGTGGGCGTGCGCTCCTGCCTGACGACGGTCGCCGCGCCGGGCTCGGGCTCGGGCTCGGAGCCATCGAGCGCCTCATCGACGAGCTCGCCATCGAGTCGACGCTCGGTATCGGAACAACCGTGACCCTGCGAAAGTGGATCCGTTGATCGCCCACGACCCTCAGGGCCAGAGGCCCCAAGGGTATTTCGGCGCGGCGAAGCGATACCCGAGCAAGAAGAGCAGCGACAAATCGCGCAAGGGATCGGGGCTCATGGCGAAGTCGCGCGCATAGGGCCCGCCTTGCAGGTTCGCTAACCCGCCCTGCATCAAGTTGGCCTGCGCGCCGCCGAACCATGGCCCCCACTGCCCCTTGACTTGCAACGCATGCATCAGCGGCGACTTGGGATCGTACCACTCGTAGTTGTTCTGCGAGTACGAGACCTCGAGCCGTTTCTTGTCAGCGTCCGGGCTACCCGGCGCCAGGTGTTGCAGCGCGATCATCAGGCGCAGGCCCTCGAGGTAGCGCTGCGGATCCGCGCCGTCGGTATGAAACGCGGCCGAAGCCTGACCGCCGACCGAGAGCTGGAAGCCCTTGCCGAGGTTGAAATCGACGTCGAGGAAGGGGCTCACGCGCGCGGCACCGCCGGCGTCCTGGCCGACGCGGGGGCCATAGACCGAATCGTTGGCGCCTCGCCAATTGGCGTAGCTTCCGGTGATACCGAAGCGGGGGAACGATACGGGTCCAGCACGCAGGGCATCTTTGGGCTCGCGCGGCATGTAGCCGAGCCCGACGTCACCTTGGTGCATCTGCATCCCGCCGGTTTGACGGAACCGGTAGTTCAGGCCTCCTAGCCAGTCATAGCCACCATGTGCGCCGACCGACCAGGTCTTGTACGGCTCGGCGCCCGCGTCCACCATCGCTGGCGTCGGGTCGCTGAAGTCGAGGCCGCCCCACACACCGAGCTCGAGCGGCGACTTGGGCTTGCCGGCCTCGTCGGCAGCGATTAGGCGGCCGATGTTGAAGGGCATGCCGAAGGTCTGGCGAGAGCCAGGCACATCAACACCCTTTTGAAAGTCGAGGGTCAGGCCCGCTGGCGGAAGCCCGGTCGAGAGCGGACCAGTCATCGGCAGCGCGGCCTCGTTGCCGATCGGCACGCCGACCCCGAGCGGGTTGTTGCCGAGCGTCAGGAATTTCGACTTGAGCGCGGCGTTGCCGAGGGTTTGCAGCAAGCCGAAGTGGCTGAACACCGGATCGCTCGCCATCGTGCCGGGCTTGTCGGGCTCCTTGAAGACCATGCCGGTGGAGTAGGCGCCTTGCGCCATCATCAGCAGCGCCAAGAGCTGCGGCCAGTACTCGGGCAAGCCTTGCTTGACGAAGCGATCACCGAGCCAGTCTTCGACGCGGGTGCCGGTCAAGAGGCTGGCGGTGTCGAGGAAGGGGTCGCCCTTACCGGGGGTGAGCGCGTACAACGAGCTCGCGTACTTGGTGAAGCGCGTGAAGTCGTGCGTCCACTTACCGGGGGTCGCGTCGCCGCCTTGCACGGGTGCGGGCTGCATCAAGGGATTGAGCCCCGACCAACCGAGCGCCCACGCGCCATACCACTCGCTGCCGTTCGGCCGTAGCGAGGGGTGGCGAGTGGTCAGCGTGCGGTTGAACAGGTCGCCGGGTAGACCGGCCAAGGCGTGGCCGTGAACGAAGGGCACCGGCGGCTCGTCTTCACTGGGAGGCTTATCAGGCGCGGGCGCCTGACTCGACTGCTCGGGCGGCTTTACGGCCGTCTGCTTCTGCTTGCGCAGCTCTTCCTCGTCCTTCGGTGGCTCGCGCCAGAGCGTGCCTCGCAGGTCGGGCCGCGAGCGCTGAGCGACCACGTGGGCGAGCTCGTGGGCGAGCACCGATGCGCTCGCGCGGCCATGCGCGATGCCGATGTCGTCGCCGATGCTGAACGCGCCGGTCCCCAGCGCTCGGGCGCTCGCGTCGACCCGGGATCCCTGGTGGACGCGCACACTCGAGAGGTCGCTGCCGACGAAGCGACCGAAGGCCGCAGGTGTGTCGCCGAGCGTGGAGCTCGGGTGGGTAGCGAGGAAGGAGCGCGCGAGGTGATCGGCGTCTCGCTCGTGCGGCTCGTCGGGATCGCTGATGCGGGTCGCCGACCGATCGACGAACTCGATCCCATAGCTGGGTGGACGGACCGCTACTGCATCGCGGCCGCTCGAGCTCGCCTGCGACGACCCCTGATCCCTCGAAGATGCCAACGCACGCACGAGACGAGCCTAGCCCTTCAACTCGTCTGCGACAGCGCGACCTCCGGTGGGCGAGCGAGCCGACGACATGGCGTGCCCATCCTCGGCGAGCCAGGCCGAGCAGTCGGCGCGCGCCTACGCACTACGCGGAGCGAGCGAAACCCGAGCTGCTGACTGGGTCAGCTGCGGCCGGCCTGGAGCGAGCGCCGTCCCTCGCACTCCGACCCGGCAACCTCGCCCGACCGCGCGGCGTAGGCCATCCCGTGGTATCGTTCGCCACCTTGCGAGTCCGAACCATCCTCTCGACCCTGCTCCTGCTGGCCCTCGGCGGGGCCGCGAGCGCTTGCGTGGACCCGCCGAACGCGTCCGACGCCGTACAAGCCGGCACCAAGCCCCAAGCGAAGGGACCCAAGCGCAAGCCGACGATCCCCGCCGATGGTTGGAACGATCAGATCGCCTGGCGAGGGCTCGAAGAGGGCCTGCGCGAGGCCAAGCAGACCGGCCGTCCCTTGATGATGGTCGTCCATACCCAGTGGTGCCCCAAGTGCCGCGCGCTCAAGCAGACCTTCAACGAAGATCCGCAGGTCGAGCGCCTGTCCGAGAGCTTCGTGATGGTCCACGTCGATCAGGACGCCGAGCCGAGCGCGACCCTCTACGCGCCGGACGGGACCTACATCCCGCGGGTGGTGTTCCTCGACGCCGAAGGCAAGCTCGATCCGGAGCTGAGCAACTCCAATCGCACGAGCAAGTTCCGTTACTTCTACACCCCGCAGGAAGACCTCGTCGGCACCATGCGCGAGGCTCTCGACCGGCATGGCAACAAGTCCTGATCGTCGACGTCGTTTGGGCAACCTCGCGCTCACTACCGCAGTGATCGGTCTGTGTGCGGGCTTGGCCTCGTCGTTTTGGTTCACCGGTGAGGCGATCGCGGCCAAGCAGGGCAAGAAGGACGACAAGGACAAGCCGCGCAAGCCGGGCGTCAACCATCGCGGCGGCGAGACGATCGCCGTCGACGACATCAAGCCCGGCATGAAGGGCTACGCGCTGACGGTGTTCAAGGGCGACAAGCCCGACAAGTTCGAGATCGAGGTCGTCGACATCGTCCGCGACTACCTGCCCGGCCAGGACGCGGTGCTGTTCATGTCGACCGATCCGCGGCTCGAGCACAGCGGCATCGTCGGCGGCATGTCGGGCAGCCCGATCTACATCGAGGGCAAGCTCGCGGGCGCGCTGGCCTACGGGTACCGGTTCGGCAAGGATCCGCTCGGTGGCATGACGCCGATCTCGAACATGCTCGAGATCGCCGACCTGCCCTACCGACCCGAGGTGTTCTCCCAGCCGAGCAAGGCGGTCGCGCAGGGGCGCACCGGCGAGGCCGCGTGGGCCGACGCGATGCTCGGCCTCAACATGGATCCCCGACCGAGTCGGATCCGCCCCGAGCAGATCCCCGGCCCCAATGGCCTGCCCAGCGGTGGGCTCGAGCCGATCGGCGCGCCGATGTCCGTGGCCGGCTTCGGCCCCGAGGCGACGATGTGGCTGGCCGAGACCACCGGCCTGCTGCCGGTCCGCGGCGGCGGCAAGTACCAGGCCCAGCCCTCGAGCGGCG
>CBFGLP010000804.1:0-2886 GCA_965649595.1 uncultured Myxococcales bacterium
TGATCGGCGGCAGCGTGTAGGCGACGAACATGCCGAGCAGGCCGAGCGCTGCGAACGTCAGGCCGCCGCGCGGGAGCACGACCTCGGCTATGAACGCGATCGAGAGCGCCGCGACGCCGGCGAGCAGGCCAGCGCTCAACAGCGCTGGCGCGCCGAGGATCCCGTCCGGGATCGTCTTGGGCGAGGTCTCATCGGGGAACATCTGCCGCTTGATCCGATCGACGCGGCGGTCCCCCCAGTCGTTGAGGAACACCACGAAGAGCAGATCGCAGAGCGTGAACGCGAACCCGAGCGCTAGCGCGAGCGCGTCGAGCCGACCGGTGGCCGCGACGCCCAGCGCCTGCCCGAGCAGGGTGGGGACCAGCAGCTTGGGCCAACTCTCCGGCTTGGCGGCGTAGGCCCAGCGGCCGAGCAGGCTGCGGGAGGCCGGATGCACGCCCGGAGGGTACAGTGTTTGGCCACGCTCGCCTATCGGCGGCCGGCCGCGGCTCGTTTGGGTAGAGTTACGCGGCGTGAGCTCGTCGGTCTTGCCGATCCACGCGCTGGGGCGAGCCAGTGTCGAGCACGCGGGCGAGCGACTCGAGGCGCTCGACCCGATCGAGCGGGCGCTGCTCTCTACGCGAGCCACGGGCAAGCGGCGCGACGAGTTCGTCGCGGGGCGGCTGGCGGTCCACGAGGCGCTGCGCTTGCTGATGCAGCACGAAGGAGGATCGGCGGCGGGCTGGCTGGTGGTGGCCGAGACCGGGGACACGAAGGGGCGACCGAGGGTGGTCGATAGCGAGCTGCGGGCTGTCGGAGTCGAGGTGTCGATCAGCCACTGCGGTCCGCTGGCGCTCGCCGTCGCGGCGCGGGAGCGGGTAGGGGTCGATCTGGTCGAGGTCGAAGAGCAGAGCGCGGCGTTCGTCGAGGAGGCGTTCGCGGGCGAGGAGATCGATCGCTGGGCGGCGGCGCTGGGGCTCGAGCGGATGGATCCGCGGGTGGTCGCGCATGCGTTCGCGGGCAAGGAGGCGCTGCTCAAGTGGTTGGGACAGGGGTTTGGCTTGCCGCTGCGGAGCGTGGGGACCTGGCCGAGTGCGGCGATCGATCCCGAGGGGGAGGCGAGCGGTGTGCTGATAGTGCGGGGGCCGGTGGGGCAGCGACGCTTGGGGGTTCGTCGGTGGTTCGAAGAGGGATTGCTGGCGCTCTTGGTTGGGTGATTAGATGGCTCGTGCGCAAAATCGCCGCTGCCCCACTCACGCTGCTCCTCGCTTGCGCACCGACCTCGTCGACCACCGACGAGCCTGGCTCGAGCTCTGCCGCTGCGGACACGTCGAGCGACGAGCCCGAGGTCAGCGACCCGCCCGAGAGCTGTGCCGGCGTCGGTAGCTCCAGCCTCTCCGGCGTGTGCATCTGGTTTCCGACCGCGGGTGAGAGCTGGACGCTCGCCGAGGTCGCCAAGGGCGTGACGATCCCTTATCAGCTGATCGTCGAAGCCGACGTCGCGAATGTCGTGCCGCGCTCGCAAGATGCTGGGGGCTGTGGTCAGCCCGACGCGAGCGGGTTGATCCTGTTCGAGCGAGTGTCGGGCGGCGACGATCTGCAGTACTGCGTGTGCGATACCGGTCTGTGCCCCGGGGCCCCCAACGCCCCGGCCACGGTCCCGGCTGGAGCGACGCCCTATGTGTTCGAGTGGACCGGCGTGAGCTGGTTTGGGCCCTCGGACTTCGGCAACCCCCACGGCCCGCCCTTCCCGGCAGGCGAGCACGTGCTCGAGGTCAGCGCGATCGGGACCGTGGACGGCAAGGAATTCGAGGTCAGCAACACCTTCAAGATCACGCTGACCGAGTGAGCCCTGCTAGAGCACGCGCTGGAGCATCGGCGCGCATGACGGCTCGCTAGCGCATCTGGTACCCCCGGCAATTTCCAGGGCTTCGCCTCGCTCCACGTCATTGGGAGCGGAGGGCTGCTCGTGCAGCACGATCGGCCTTTACCGATCCACGAGCTCGAATCATGCCATTTTCGCTATATGCTCTCTCCCGGTTCGGTCTCGCTCTTTCGCTGATCGTGGGTCTCGGCGCGTGCACCACCGGGGTCAGCTCCACCGATGACGAGATTGGCTCGGAGGACGACTCCGGCTCGGATTCGGATTCGGGCACCAGCTCCGATGTGTCGACAGAATCGACAGAATCGACAGAATCGACTGATTCAAGCTCGGACACCGACGACACCGGAATTTCGGGGTCCCCTCCGGAGGCTCCGACGCTGCAACTGAGCTTGTCGCAGATCAAGCGATTCGACTTCAGCTGGACAGCCGGGCAGGGGGCACAATTCTATCAGCTGCTCGAGCGCGTGAACGAAGCGGATCCCTATGTGCAGGTGGGAGACGACGTGCTGGGGCTCTCGACCTCGCTGATGGTGCCGCTCCATCGGCGGGCGAATGCCAGCTATATCGTGCGGGCATGCAATGATTCTGGCTGCACGGACTCGGAGGCGGTCAACGTGGTGGGTACGCTGGTGGAGGCGGTTGGGTACCTCAAGGCGTCGAACACGGGAGGGGACGACCTGTTTGGCTGTAGCGTGGCGTTGTCGGCAGACGGCAGCACCTTGGCCGTAGGCGCCCAATGGGAGAGCAGCAAGTCGGCGGAAATCGACGGCGACCAGGCCGACGACTCCATGAGCGAAGCCGGGGCCGTATACGTGTTCGTGCGGGATGACCAAGGAAAGTGGTCGCAGCAGGCCTATGTCAAGGCTTCCGACGCCAGCTGGGGAGACTGGTTCGGCGAGAGCGTGGCGCTGTCGGACGACGGCAACACCTTGGTTGTCGGCGCTCCTGTCGAAGGCAGCAAGGCGACGGGCATCGACGGAGTCCAGGTCGACTACGCGGCCAACGGGGCCGGGGCGGTGTAC
>CBFGLP010000805.1:0-4548 GCA_965649595.1 uncultured Myxococcales bacterium
GAGTTCGAGCTCGAGCCCGACGAGCCCGGCGTGCCCTCGATCCGCGACTTCAGCTGGTCGAGCCCGATCCATACGGTGTCGCACCAGCGTCAGCTGCTCGACACCATCACGCTCGCGTGCATGTTCGAGGGTCTGCTGCGCTTCGAGCCGCCCAAGCGCCCGACCGAGCTCGAGGGTCTGGAGTTCGCGCTCGGCAGCCGCCCACCCGCGGGTGAGCGCCTCGAGGTCGAGATCCGCGGGCCCAACTTCCGGCACTACGCCGTGCGAGTGCACGCGCAAACGCGCCTGCAGGTGCACGCCGAGGCCTGCCTCGAGCTCGTCGGTCAGCGGATCCTCCAACCGGTCCGCGAGGTGCGAATGGCGGTCTCGCGCGAGATGGGCCGCGAGCACCCCGACCCGCCGCCGATGACCAAGACGGCCGGGGGCAGCACGATCGAGTGGGTCGAGACCTTGCGCTTCGACACGATCGTCGGCTGCATGCGGACGGTCGGCGACGAGGCCGAGGCGACCCGCTACACGCACGTGATCGACGGCGCGTTCGCGTTCGCGTCGATCGCCTGGTATCGCCTCACTGGCGGCCTCTACAAGCTCGCCAGCATCGATCGGGTCAAGTTCCATCTGCTGCCGCAGCCCGAGGATCCGCTCTATTTTCATGTCCGCCTCGCCTCGCGGTTGGGCGGGCGCTGGCGAGCCGACGCGATCGTGCTCGATCGAGAGCTTCGCATGGTCGGCGAGCTGGTCGGCGTCAGCGGACACCAAGCCCTCGTCGGAGACGTCGATGATCGAGCGCCTTCACCAGCGGACTCGGGTACCTTCGGGTGGAACGTGATCGACATCGGCTGACTCCTCTTCGCGACTCACTCCGCCCATGCAAAGGTTCGATCGCGCGCTCGCTCGCAGCACTCCCATCGCCATCGTCGGCATGGCTTGTCGTCTGCCTGGCGCGAGCACGCTCGACGAGCTGTGGAGCGTGCTCGAGCGGATGGAGCGGCGGATCGAGCCGCTCCCGCGCGAGCGCTGGGATCCCGAGTTCGACGCGGCCAATCTGCCCGCGAGCGTCGACCCGCGCGCGTGCGAGCAAGGTGGGACGCTGCCGGAGCTCGAGCTGGACTGGCGGACGCTTCGGACACCGCCCGCGCAAGCCCAACGCATGCATCGAATGGAGCTGGCCGCGCTCGGGGCGATGGCCGAGGCCTTGCGCGATGGTGGCATCGAGCCGAGCGGCAGCGCGTGGCCGCGCGCGCGTGTGTTCATCGCCTCGAACACGCTCAGCCCCGATCCGCGGGTCGATCACGGCCGCCGGATCCGTCGCTTCGAGCTGCACGAGCCGGTCCGACGGGCGCTCGCCGAGCTCGAGAGCAACGACGCCGCGTCGCTCGAGCGGGCGATCATCCAGGCGTTCGAGGACAGCGCTCCGGCGATCGAGCCGGACTCGATGATGACCTCCGCGTCGATCGTCGCTGGTCGGCTGACCAACATCTTCAACCTGCAAGGCGGGCACCTGGCGATCGACGCTGGGGTCGCGTCCTCGCTCGCGGCCCTGCGCGAGGCCATCAACTCGCTGCGACTCGGCGAGTGTGACCACGCCCTCGTCTGCGGCGTGTCGTCGCTGGTCGGGCCGCCTGCCTTGCTCGCGGCGGCGCACCGAGGCTTGCTGGGTGTCCGCGCGCCTCGACCCTTCGCGCCGGGAGCCGAAGGATCCGCGCTCGCCGAGGGTGCGTTGGCGGTCCTGCTCGCGCGGCCGGAGGCGATCGGAGATCGGCCCGTGCACGCCTGGATCGAGGCGATCGGGTCGGCTCCGATCACCGAAGCGGGCGCCCACGAGGCCGTCGCCCTCGCGGTCGGCGAGGCGCTCGCAGCCGCCCGGATCGAGCCGGCCCAGGTCCGCTTCGTCGAGTCGCGAGCGCTCGGCGTCCACGAGCACGACCAGGCCGAGGCCTACGGGCTCGCGCTCGGCTACCGAACCAGCGTTCGACCCGATCGCCCGCTCGCGCTCGGCTCGACCGTCGCCAACTTCGGGTTCCTCGGCGCGAGCGCTGGCATGCTCGCGCTGATCAAGGCCGCGCTCTGCCTACGACGCGGCGTCTGGCTCGGTCAGCTCGACGGCCAGATCGACGACGAGGAGCTCGAGCTGCGCGCTGGTCTGACGCTCGCGCGCGGTCGCGTGCCGATGCAGCCGGGCGAGCGGGTCGGCATCTCCGACGCGGGTATCGATCCGCTCGCCTTTCATGCCCTGCTCACCGACAGCCGGGCCCACGTGGCCAGCAAGCTGCCCGCGCCGCGCCTGACCAGCCGCAAGCAGCCGATCGCGATCGTCGGCATGGGTCTACGCGTGCCGGGTGCCCGCGACGTCGACGAGTTCTGGACCAAGGCGCTCGCGCAGATCGATGCGATCGGAGACATGCCGCCAGCCCGCTGGGACGTCGACTTGGTGGTCGGGTCCGACCCCGGTGTCGCGACCGTCCTGCGCACGCGCCTGGCCGCTACGATCGCGACACCGCAGCTCGACGACGACCCGCGCTGGGCGGTCGTCGAGCACGAGCGCGAGCACCTCGATCCCGCCGTCGTGCTCGCGCTGCTGACCAGCTCCGAGGCGTTGCGCGACCTGCAAGACTCGCTCGCCAAGCTCGACCCGCGCCGGATCGGGGTCGTGTTCGGTCAGCTGCCCCTGCGCGCGCGCCAGATCGAGGCCGAGAAGCGCTCGCTCTTCGCGGTCCAGCTCGCGCTGACCGCTCGAACCCTACGTCGACAGGGCTGCTCGCCGGAGCGCGTCGCCGCGGTGCTGGCCATGGCCCGGCGGATCTTCGACAGCGACCTCCGGATCGGCGCGCGACCGCTCGGCGTGCACGGCTTCGACAACCACAGCGGCCTCGCCTGCTCGCATCGAGTCGCCGCCGCGTTTGGCTTCGCTGGCCCGGTCCTGTCGGTCGACGCCGCGTGTGCCTCGGCGCTCGCCGCCGTCCACGTCGGGATCAACAGCCTGCTGCTCGGCGACACCGATCTCGTGCTCGCGGGCGGGCTCGCGTTCAACCTGCTGCCCGAGTACTACATCGCGCTGAGCGTGCTCGGAGCGCTCTCGGCCCGCGGCGCGCCACCCTTCACCAGGTACGCCGACGGCTTCGTGCCCGGCGAGGGCGGCGGGGTCGTGGCCTTGCGTCGGCTCGAGGACGCGCAGCGAGACGGCGATCGAATTCACGCGGTGATCGAGGGCGTCGGGTTCGGCAGCGATGGCCGCGGGGTGTCGATCTTCGCGCCCAACCCAGCCGGCGAGCGGCGAGCGATCACCCGAGCGCTGGCCGACGCGGGCCTGCGCCCGTCCGCGGTCGACTATGTCGAGGCCCACGGCACCGGCACGCGGCTCGGCGACGAGACCGAGCTCGGCTCGGTGATTCGCATCTATGGCCGCCGAGATCGCGCTCGACCGCTCAGCCTCAGCTCGGTCAAGTCGCAGGTCGGCCACCTCAGCAGCGCCGCGGGTGTCGTCGGCTTGGTCAAGGCGGCGCTGGCCCTGCGCGAGCGCGTGATCCCGTCTGGCTGCGGCGAGGGTGAGCCGCTGCCCGGCTTTGCCAACAGCCACGTCGCGCTGGCCGACCGACCGCGGCCGTGGATCAGCGCCGGGAGTCGCTACGTCGGCGTCAGCTCGTTCGGGCTCGGCGGCGCCAACTATCACCTGATCCTCGGTGAGCCGACCCCGAGCGCCCGCGAAGACCGACCGGAGCTCGAGCACCCACGCCCGCCACCAGTCCGCGAGCAGCAAGCCGACCGGTTCCTCGTCGAGCTGGTCCCGCTCGAGCGACCCCTGCGAGCGCCGGCCTACCCGCTCGCGGGCAAGCGGCTCTTGTTGCTCTCCGACCCCTCGGGCTTGGTCTGTGACGCGGTCGAGAAGGAGCTCAACGCCCGCGGTGCGTCGGTCGGTCGGATCGAGCCCGAAGATCTCGACGCCGACGCGATCGTCGACCAGGCCCTGGCCACCTTCTACGGTACCGGCCAGAATTGCGTCGGCATCATCGATCTTCGCGCCTTCGCGCCGCCGATCCGCGGCGACCTCGAGTTCCTCGACCAGCTCGACCAGTTCAACCGCGTCACCTTCACGCTGCTGAGCACCATCTACGGGACCTTCGAGCAACCCGGCTGCTCGTATGTCGCCGTCACCGCGATGGGCGGCGACCTCGGCCTGATGGGCGGCGAGGCTGGCAGCCTGCTCGGCGCGCAGCTGCTCGGCCTCGTCAAGGGGCTCAAGCAGGAGCTGCCCCAGCTGCAGGCCAAAGCGATCGACTTCGACCGAGCGATCGATCCCGACGAGCTCGCCAAGGTCGTGCTCGACGAGCTCGAGGACGGCAACGATCGCGTCGAGGTCGGCTGGGCTGGGCGTCGCTTCGTCACCAACCTCCAGCGACGCAACTTCGCCCCCGACGAGGCGGTCGTGCGTCGGCTCGGGCCGGGCGACGTGTTCGTGTTCTCTGGCGGCAGCCGAGGCGTCGTGTTCGAGTGCGCGCTGGCCCTCGCTCAGCTCGGCGTGCAGGTGGTCATCAGCGGCCGCACCGAGCC
>CBFGLP010000806.1:0-3590 GCA_965649595.1 uncultured Myxococcales bacterium
TCGGCGTCGAGGTCACCGTCGAGCTGCGGGAAGTCGTCGAGCTCGAGAGCGGGAGCGGGCTGGGTCTGGGCTTCGTCAGCCCGTTCGGGCTGAAGGGCTGCCGCGGAGGGCTCGGCTCGGATCGACGCTTCCGGCTGGGGAGCTTCGAGCACGGGCGGGTGCTCGGACGCGGGCGTCGGGGCAGTCTTGGTCGCCCCCGTGGGCTGGATCGGCGCGTCGAGATCGCGCGGCTCTCCCTCGATGAGCTCAGGCCGGGCCGGAGTCGGCTTGGAGGCGGGCGCAGGCCGGGGCGTGGCGTGGGGCTGGCTCGACGCTGCGCTGATCGTGATCGGGATCGGGCGGCTGCTCTGCGCCGAGCGACCGACGGGTGCTGCAGGGGCCGGGCGGCTCGGCTCGGGGCGCGAGCGCTTGCGTGGGACGACGACCGGGGCCTCGGTGATCAGCTCGCCGAGCTCGAGCTCGACGACGATCGGCGGGGCAGGGCTGCGCTGCTCGAGCTCGCGATCGCCTGCGACCTTGTAGCCGAGGGCTCGGCGCGCGTCGGCGTAGGCACCACTGACGGCGTAGGCGATCAGCTCGCGCAGCTCGGGATCGGTCTTGGCTCGCTCGCGCAGGACCGCGCTATCGGACTGGTCGGGACCTGCGAGCACGCGCAGCGCTGCCTCGAGGTCGCCGCACACGACCAGACCCACGCGGTCGCCCGCGCGACGGATCCACGTTCGCAGGGCGCGGCTGTCGAAGCCCTCGCTCTCGTGCTCCTTGAACAGGCCGCTGATCACCCGCGCGACCCGAATCGGCAGCTTGCGGGCCAGCTCCTGGCCGAGCCGCGCGACGTCGTCCGACTCGTGGCGGGTGGCCTTGCGCTTGGCGTGGCGCGGGTGGAAGGCCTGCAAGGTGGCCGAGAGCACGGCCGCGAACGACACGCGCCCGAGACCTGCGACCAGCAGGGCCTCGGGGCGGGTGAAGTAGAGGCCGCGCGCCAACGCGAACTCGAGCTCGCGCCGCTGCGCGTCGGTGGCCGCGCGAGCGAGCGGACCGACGAGCAGGAGCGGGGGCTGCTGGCAGCGGGGCTCGATCCAACCCAGGGCCGTCCGCTCGTCGACCAGCGTGCGGTCGTCGAGCGAGGGGTCGTTGATCAGCGCGACCTTGCTCTGACCCATGCGGCGCAGGACGTCGCGCCAGGTCTGCGCGAGCGGGCCCTCGCCGACGGGCGAGACCCGAGCGTTGGGCTCGAACGCGATCTTGTCGAACAGCTCGGCGACCAGCGAGAGGCCGGACTCCCACAGGTGCACGAGCACCTCGGGCACGCCCGCTGCGTTGGGCAGGGCGCCGACGATCGTGTCGACGTCGATCTCGCGTGGGTCACCGTCGATCGTCTCGGGGTGCGCGGCGATGAAGGCTGCCGCCTCCTCGTCGCCGGGCTCGACCAGCGTGAGCACGCGGAACAACGCGAGCGCGCGCTGGAGCTCGCCGCTCTCGCGGTGGTGACGGGCGAGCGCCCGCAGCGAGGGGGCGTAGAGCGGCTCGTGGACGAGCAGGCCGCGATGGTTGGCGACCACCTTGGTCGGGCTGGTGACCTTGTCGGCGGCGGCGAGGCGCTCGTAGAGATCGGCGAGCAGCTTGCGCTGGTCGAGGCCGAAGCCACCCAGCTCGGGCCGACGCATGCGGGCTTGCAGCAGCGCGGCCTTGTCGAGCGAGCCGGCGGCGAGCACCGGCGAGCCCTCGGCTTGGATCTCGGCGAGGCGCACCAAGAGCCGGACGCGCGCGGCGAGGTCCTCGTCGCGCTCGACCGCCTCACCGGCCTCGGCTCGCGCCGCCTCGACGCGAGCGAGGAACTCGGACACGAGCGGCTCGAGCTCGTGCGTGCGTCCGCTCGCCTCGAGCACGCGAGCCTTGGCCAGCACGGCAGCGGCGGACAGCGGGGCGAGCTCGATGGCTCGCTCGGCGTAGGCGAGCGCGAGCGCGAGGCTGGGCTCGGGCGTGCGGGCGCTCTGCGTCGCGGGCTGCTCGTCAGCGGCCGACTCGACCCCTCGGCCGTGGGCGGCCGACTCGGCTTGCTGTCGGGTCGGCAGCGCCACGCGGACGCCCTCGAGCAGCAGATCGAGGCGCTGCTCGACCTCGAAGTCGCGCAGCAACAGGCGCTCGAGGCAGCGCAGCGCGAGGCCGCGGTCGTGGTCGGCCGAGGCCCGGAACGCGATCTCGAGCTGGACCTCGTCGAGCACCGGGGTCGGGCTGTCCTCGACCAGCGCGATGCCCATGCGCACGCACTCGAAGGCCTCGCGCCGAAGCTCGCGCTCGCGGCCCTGCTTGCCGGGTTGATCCTCGGCGTTCGCCTGCTCTTCGGCGGCGTCGTGGAAGAGCATGCCCGCGTCGACCCACGCGGCCCCGCGGGCGTGTGGATCTTCTTCGAGCTGGGCAAGCCGGACGGCCTGCGCGGCCGCTTCGGCCAGCTTGCCCTGCTCTTGCAGCCAACCGACCGAGGCGGCGATCGCCCGACGGTTGTCACGATCGAACGCGAGCGCGCGATCGAGCCGCTCTTGGACCTTGTCGAGCTGCTTGAGCTCGAGCTCGCACTCGGCTCCGATCGCCTCGATCTCGGCGGCCAGCTGGACGTCGCGGGTGCTCGGCTCGCGGCCTTCGGCCCGCAGCGCGTCGATCCGCTGCTCGAGCTGATCGACGGCCGTGATCGCGTCGCGCCAGCGCTTGGCGGCGCAGCGGTTCTGGACCACGGCCAACCTGATCGCGAGGTTGTCGGGGTCGTGGCGCAGCGCGGTGGTCAGCCGGCGGTAGGCCTCGCCGCCGCGATCAGCGGCCTCGAGCACGCGCGCGAGCAGGACCAGGCCCTCGACGAGGTGGACCTGATCACGGACCAGGCCGAGCGCCTCGACGGCGCTCTCGAGCTGACGCTCGGCCTCGTCGAGCGCGCCCGCGTCGAGCAGCAGCTCACCGATCCCGAGCCGGGCCTCGGCGTAGTCGGGGCTCTCGGCCAGCGCGGCGTCGAACCGGGCGCGGGCGGCCGCGACGTCGCCGGTGGTTCGATAGGTGATGCGACCGATCTCGGTCAGCAGCTTGGCTCGGATGTCGCGGCCTTCGAGCGCGGCGAGCTGCTGATCCATCAGCGTGACCGCGCCAGCGAGATCGCCCGCGTCGATGCGGACGCGGACGAGCCCCTCGATCGCCTTGGTCAGCCGGCTGGCCCAGGCGGGGTCGCGGCGGTTCTGCTCGCGCTTGGCCTCGGCGAGGATGCTCGTGTAGAGCCGCTCGGCCCGCTCGGGCTCGCGTAGGCGAGTGCGGGCGACCACGGCGGCCTCGAGCCGCTCGTCGGGGCCACCGAGCTGCTCGAGGCCATCGACCAGGAGCGGCAGATCGTTGAGCGTGCGCGCGAGCTTGGTCTGCAGCTCGAGCAGCTCGCGCTGCGCGGGCGTGCCGGGATCGACCGTCTTCATGGTCGCGCGGCACAGCTCGAGCGCGGCCGCGTGCTCGCGGCCCTCGTCGCTGAGCACGTGGGCGAGCAGCATGCTCAGGCCGATCACCCGGTCCTGCAGGCGGGCTCGCTCGCCCAGATCTTCGGTCTGCTCGAGGCGCTTGCG
>CBFGLP010000807.1:0-4444 GCA_965649595.1 uncultured Myxococcales bacterium
TCGCGGCCGCGCAGCGGCCGTGCGTGGCTGAGTGCACGATGCCTGCGGGGGGCTTAGTGGATCGTCGGTGGGGCGGCGGGCTCCCAGCTCAGCTCGAAGTGACCCAGCAGACACGGCTCGTCGGGGGTCAGGCGCACGACCGAGTGCGTTGGGCCCTCCGGCTGGGTCGCGGGTCGCACCCCGTTGGTGCTGGCGAGGTCGTAGACCAAGAGCGACGCCGGACCTTCTTCGGTCACCAGCGCATGCACGCGCGAGAGATTGCGGCCTTGCCCGGCAAGCGAGCAGCGATCGCTGTACCTGCCGATCAGCAAGCCACGCTGCAGCTGCTCGCTATCGACCTCGAGCTCGCGCATTTGCGTCTCTTCGTCGCGCCGACGGTTGCGCTGGGAGGTGCGGCGGCCCTTGGTCGTGCGCAGGCGCAGGACTCCGCGCGGCTCTGGGCGAAGATCGGCGGAGATCGGGCGGTATCCGCCGATCTCGGCCACGCCTGGCTCGGCCATGGCCGAGATCGCCAAGCGATGGCCCCCGCCCATCGTGTCGAGCCCAGTCAGCTTGCGGAACGCCTCCGTGTCGTCGCCCGAGAGCAGCTCGGCTCCCGCGGCGCCGCCGGGGAGCACGAACAGTGACGTTCTGCCGAACGCGAGCGCCACTTGGCCGTGGGCCGAGAAGCCCGGGACTCGCTTGCCATCGGCGAGCAGCACCCCTGCACGACCGCCGAGGTCATAGCCCCGCAGCCGCATGAGACCTTGGCCAGGCCACGCCGTCAGCAAGAGGTGACGAAGGCTGACGCGGCTGTCACCTGGAATCGCGAGCGCGCAGCGGTTGTGGCGTCCGATGACCACTGCGTGGGGGAGATCCTGGGGCCGCTCGATGACCCGTTGCGCGACCGGAAACCCGTTGCTGTCCGTCGCGACGATCACCGCGTCGCCAGCCTTCACACCGGCGACCAAGGCCATGAGGATCGGTCGAGCTCGAGCGAAGCAGGCTGCCAGCGCGAGCGGCTCGTCCCCTCGCTCGTCGCCATCGGACACCGGCTGTGGCCCGCTGTCTTCGATCATCGCCACTCGCGGAGAGCGTATGGGAGAGCCGCGCCGATTACCATCGTCCTGCTGATTGGGGCCGCGAGACGCCGCTCCCACACCGGCAAAGCGGTTTCGGACACTTCCGACGGTTCGTGGCCGTCCGTGGACGCGTGGCGGACGCATGGCTGAAACACTTGCAATTACGCATTCTTACGGGCTCAGAAAGGGCGACTTCGACCACTCGGTGGTCGTTGGAACAGTCGGATGCCGGAGCCACGGGTCGAAGCCGCGAAGGCCGAGATTCCTGCTCGCTCGCGCGGGGCCTCGTCGTCCCGGGCTCACGGAACGGTTGGGCAGTGTGGCCGAAGCTAGGGCCGATCCCGTACCTTCCCGCGTGGCCGAGCCGATGCAAAATCAAGAGATCACAACCATCCTCGGACGCGGCTCGTCATTCGAAGGAAAGCTCACGTTCGAGGGCGCAGTCCGCATCGACGGTCGCTTCGCTGGCGAGATCAAGACCGACGGCACGCTGATCATTGGTGAGAGCGCCCAGGTCGAAGCCAACATCCAGGCCGCGGTCGTGATGGTGCAGGGACGGGTTCGCGGCGACGTGATCGCCAGCGAGTCGCTCGAGATCCGGGCCCCCGCTCGCGTCGAGGGCAACCTCGCCACGCCCAACCTCACCATCGAGAAGGGCTCGTTCTTCGAGGGTCACTGCACGATGTCGAAGCGTCCGGTCGAGGGCGTTGCTCGACCCGAGCCGCTCGCCGACGCGTCGTGAGCCCGGGCGGCCTTCGCCCGCGAGCGCGAAGCTTCGGCGATCGAAAACCGCAATAAAGTAGATTGTGCACGACCACGTCGCGCGATCGATCTCCCTGGTGGTGGCAGCGATCGATCCGCGCGGGAGCCCGCTGCGCCTGTGGGGTGGGACCTCGGGGGATCGACGTGATCGTGCCACGCTCGTTTTGCCGGGCGCGGCTCGACTCACGCTCTCGAGCGAATCGACCCAAATCCTGCGAAAATGCCCGATTTGGCCGGGTTGAGCCCCGTTGACGCTCGCCGGCCCACATGCTACTCGCTCGCCGCCCCAACCCCCCACACGCATTCGGCGAACGGGGTGAGGGCCCAGGGACTTCATGCTCAGCGCGATGCTCATCGTCGCTTCCGAGGCACTCCCGGTTGTCGACATCGACAACACGGTCTTCATCCAGGGAGGGATCTTCCTGGCGCTGATCTTCGTCCTCAAGCCGCTGCTCTTCGACCCCTGGCTCGCCGCCCGTGATCGTCGGGCCCAGCGCATCGATGGGGCGACGACCGAAGCGACGCTGCTGCGCGAGCAGGCCAGCGAGAAGGCCGGCGAATACGATGCTCGGCTGCGCCGCGCTCGTGATCAGGCGCTCGCGCTCCGCTCGGAGCGACGCAAGGTCGCCGAGGCCGAGGAAGCCAACATCGTCGGCGAGGCTCGGCGCGACGCCGCGACCACGCTCGACGCCACCAAGCAGCGGATCGACGCCGAGATCGAGTCGGCGCGCGGCGAGCTGCAAGGGCGGGTTCAGGCGCTCGCAGGAGACATCACCCAGCGGGTGCTCGGGAGGTCGGCATGACGATTCGAACTTCCATCGCTCGTACGTCGTCCGCCATCTCCGCGTTCGTGTGCGCGTGGGCGATCCCCCAGCTCGCGTCGGCCAGCCCCGAGGCGCATGGTGGCGAGCACGGTGAAGGTGGCCGCGGTGGCGTGTGGCTCGGTGACTTCGAGCTGATCGGCGACGGCCCGACGGACGACGGCAAGACCGCGTTCATCATCCTCGCGATCAACTTCGTCCTGCTGCTCTTCGTGCTCGAGCGGCTGCTGTTCCGCAACCTGCGAAGCAGCAACGCCGAGGCCAGCGACGCCATTCGACTCGAGCTCCAGAAGGCGACCGAGGCCCGCTCGTCGGCCGAAGGCCTGATGCGCGAGTACGAGGCCAAGCTCAGCGCGCTCGAGACCGAGATCGAAGAGATCAAGGGCGAGGCTCGCCGCACGGCCGAGACCGAGGCCGAGCTGATCGTCAAGGAAGCCCACGAGCAGGCCAAGAAGATCCGCGACGCCGCGGTCAAGGCCGGCGAGCGCGAGGCCGCCCGTCGTCGTCACGAGCTCGAGCGCGAGATCGTCGATCAAGCGCTGGCCCGCGCCGAGGCGGCGATCCGCTCGAGCTTCGGCCCCGCCGATCAGCGTCGGCTCGTCGACGCGTGGGTCGACGAGGTCGGCAACACCAACCTTCGCAGCACCACGGGAGCCGTGCAGTAGCCATGATCTCCGGCAGCCTCGCCAAGCGCTACGCGCGAGCCCTCAACCAGCTCGCCAGCACCCCGCAGCAGCGCGACCGTTACCTGCAGAACCTCGAGGACTTCAGCGCCGCCTGCAAGAACCTCGAGCTGATCAAGGCGCTCTCGGCCGCCCACCACAAGCTCGCCGACCGGCGGGCGATCCTTCACGGCGTGCTGCGCCGGCTCAACGCCGACCCGATCGTCGTGCAGTTCCTCGAGCTGGTGCTCGAGCGCGGGCGCATCGTCGGCATCGAGCAGATCTTCTTGCACTACCGCGAGCTCGCCGACGAGGCCGCCGGCCGCATGCGCGCGACCATCAAGACCGCCACGCGCCTCGATCCCGCGACCGAGCAGCGCATCCGAGCCACCCTCGAGCAAGCCACCGGCAAGCAGGTGCTGCTCAGCGTCCAGGAGGATCCCGAGCTGATCGGCGGCCTGGTCGCGCACATCGGTAGCTACACCCTCGATCGCAGCGTGCGGACCTCGCTCGCGCGCCTGCGTAGCTCTCTCGCTTCCTGAGTCGGACGGCTGCTCGGCAGCGATCGACTCCTTCCCCTTCGACCGGGCCGCAGCCGCGCCCGCACCAGCAGACAGGTTCTCCCACCCATGGAAATCCGAGCCGACGAAATCAGCCGCATCATCCGCGAGCAGATCCAGGGCCACGACACCTCGACCGCGGTCGAGGAGACCGGCACCGTGCTGACGGTGGGCGACGGCATCGCCCGCGTCTATGGCCTCAGCAAGGCGATGGCCGGCGAGATGCTCGACTTCCCGCACGGCGTCCGCGGCATGGTCCTCAACCTCGAAGAGGGCAACGTCGGCGTAGCGCTGCTCGGCAACGACCAGCTGATCAAGGAAGGCGACATCGTCAAGCGCAGCGCGACGATCATGTCGGTCCCGGTCGGCGAGGGCCTGCTCGGCCGAGTCGTCAACGCGCTCGGTGAGCCGATCGACGGCCAGGGCCCGATCAAGTCGGACGAGACCCGCCCGGTCGAGATCAAGGCGCCCGGCATCATCGCCCGCAAGTCCGTGCACGAGCCGATGCTCACCGGCCTCAAGGCGATCGACTCGATGGTCCCGATCGGCCGTGGCCAGCGCGAGCTGATCATCGGTGA
>CBFGLP010000808.1:0-1847 GCA_965649595.1 uncultured Myxococcales bacterium
CGCCCTTCTTCATGAGCACGTCGATCGCGTTGCGCCCGGTGAACGGCAGCTGCCCGGTGAGCATCTCGAACAAGATGGTCCCGAGCGCGTAGATGTCCGACTTCACGTCGGCGGACGCCCCCGCGGCCTGCTCCGGCGCCATGTAGTCGGGCGAGCCCATGACCATGCCGGGGCTGGTCTGCGAGCTGCTGGTCGTAGCGGCGTCGATCTGCTTGCAGATCCCGAAGTCGAGCACCTTGACGAAGTCTGGGTCACCGGTCTTGACGGTGAGCACCACGTTTTCGGACTTGAGATCGCGGTGGACGATGCCCGCCTCGTGGGCGGCCGCGAGCGCTCGACAGATCTGCCGACCGATGTGGACCGCTCGCCGAACCGCGAGCGGACCCGACTGTCGGATGACGGTGCCGAGGTCGGTGCCCTCGAGCAGCTCCATCACGAAGTAGAGGTCGCCCGACTCCATCGTGCCGATGTCGACGACGTCGATGATGTTCGGGTGGCCAGTCTGGGTGGCCGCCCGCGCCTCGCGGACGAAGCGATCGATGATGTCGGGATCACGACCATAGACGTCGTGCAGGACCTTGAGCGCGTAGGTCTTACCGAGCGCGAGGTGGGTGACCGCGTAGACGGCCCCCATGCCGCCGACGCCGAGCAGGCGATCGATGCGGTAGCGCTGCCCGACCACGGTGCCGACCCGCGCTTGGGCGGCCTTCTCGAGATCCTCGGTCTTGGGCCCGTCGGCCCAGCCGACCCGCGCCTGCGTGGTCTCGAGCTCGACGATGTCACCCTCGTCGAGCTGGATGCTCGACGTCTCGCCGCCTGCCGAGCCAGACGCTTGCCGAGCGCGGACATCGATCGCGTCGGAGATGCTGAGCGTATCGGCCTGCTGCGCGCTGGACTGCGCGCGGATCGGCGAGAAGTCTTCCCGGGCGTAGCTGGCGTAGTCCAGCGCCTCGTGCTTGTACTCGCGGGAGAAGATGTCGCGCAGGAACGCCGCGACGCTGTCGACGTCGCTCGACGGGAAGTGCCGGTTGAGCACCTCGGAGAGCGCGACCTTGAAGTCGCCCGCGGTCTGGTAACGCTCCTCGCGTTCGACCGCGAGCGCCTTGAGCACGACCTCGTCGAGGCCCTCGGGGATCCCGGGCACGATCGACGAGGGCGCGCGGATCTTGGGCTTGCGCAGCTCGGCCAGCGCCCGCGGGCCGACGGCCGCCTGGCGATCGGCGGGGAACAGCTGGCGGCCGGTCAGCATCTCCCACAGCACGATGCCCGACGCATAGATGTCGGTCCGCCGATCGGCCGGGAGCCCGCGCGCCTGCTCGGGCGAGAGGTAGCTGTAGCGCCCGAACACCACGCCCGGGTTGGTCAGCTCGCGCTTGATCGCGTGCGTGGCGAGCCCGAAGTCGGTGATTTTGATCTGCCCGTGATAGCTCACCATGATGTTGGGTGGTGAGATGTCACGGTGCACGAGGTCGAGGCTCATCGCGTCGTGCACGTAGTCGAGCCCGCGGCACAGCTCGCGGATCACGAAGATGGCGAAGTCGACAGGGATCCGCCGATGCAGCTGCGCGCAGCGGTTCCAGACCGCGCGCAGATCCTTGCCCTCGACCAGCTCCATCGCGAGGTAGTGATCCTCGACCACGCGACCGGCATCGAACACCTGCACGAGGTTGGCGTGGTTGAGCCGAACCACGACCTTGGCCTCGTCGAGGAAGCGGCGGCGCACGCCGTCATCCTCGAGCTCGGTCAGCACTTTCTTCACGACGCACAGCTTCTCGAAACCGCCGGTCTCCCCGGCGGCGGCGAGAAACAGCTCGCCCATGCCGCCGCGCGGCGCGTGGCCGAGGGGC
>CBFGLP010000809.1:0-9079 GCA_965649595.1 uncultured Myxococcales bacterium
CTCGATCGTGAAGTCGACGTGTCCGGGCGTGTCGATCAGGTTGATGGCGTAGTCCTTCCATTCGACCGCGGAGGCGGCCGACTGGATGGTGATGCCGCGCTCGCGCTCGAGCTCCATCGAGTCCATCGTCGCGCCCACGCCGGACTTGCCCTTGACCTCCTCGATCTTGTGGATGCGACCCGTGTAGTACAGGATCCGCTCCGACAGAGTGGTCTTGCCCGAGTCGATGTGGGCGGAGATGCCGATGTTGCGAACTTTGCTGAGATCCATGGCTGCTTGCCTGGGCTGGAGGTCTTAGAGCGAACGGGGCCCCGTGCAACCGGGACCCCGCGGGCGCGGAGGATGCCACAGCGAAGGCGATACGACACCCACCTGGCCCCCGCGCCGCGTGACGCTACACACTGGTCACTCGCCGTGCAGATGCAAGGCCGCGAGGCTTTCGATGTAGCGATGGCCTCGACGGATCGCTCACGCTCGCGTGTCTTCGCGCACCATCCGCGAACTGGCGTAGGTGCAGGTCTAGCGCAGCCAACGCCCGCTATGGCACGCCGAGTGGCGCCATGATGGTCGCAGTCAGCCAGAGCGTTGCTGGCACCACCCCCCAGTTCTGGCTCGGGTCCCGTCAACGGACACTCGGTTGCTCGACCGATCTCCGTTGTTTACGATCGAGCCCGCATGTCTCGCGAGGTCACTTTCTGCGAGAACTCGACCATTACTGAGGCGTGGGCCGTCGTTCTAGGCGGGCCTGCGCCTGTGGTCGAAGAAGAAGCAGCGGCCATCGCGCTCGCCGCCCGGCGCAAGGTCGAGGGCCTCGCACGTGATCCCGTAGTCGTCGTGACGGCAAGGGCGCGGCACAGCTTGGCGCCGCCCTACTGGAATCAGCAGTGGAAATGGGATGACGGCCGACATCTGGCACGCATCGGTCACCGATTTCTGAGTGTACACCGGATCGCCAATGACACTCATCGTTACGAAACTTACGAAACTTCATTGGCGCCAGCCCTCGACCCCTGGCTTCACGCTTGCGCGGAGGTCTATGATGACCCGCTCATCCTCCAAGCATTCGAGCACGTCGCATACGGATACGTGAACACATTCACGTTTCCCGCGGATAAATTCGATCTCTCAACCGTCTTGCGTCTCGACCTAGGAGTGGATCTGCCCAGCGCTCACGATGGTCTGGAAGCGCTCGAGATCAAGTTTTCGTTTCGCGACACAATTCTGCCATCAGCGCATGTAGTGATTCAAGCGAGCGTTCGTCCCGAGGGTGAGGCTCCCGATCCCATCATCGTGCAGACCAAGGTGACCGCACAGACGACCGTGCACCAAGGTTTCTGGAAGGACATCGGCGGAATCACGGATCAAATTCGCGCAGTAAAAAATGTGGCCAAGCGTAATTTCTTCGAACTAACCACCGAGCGGACCCGCGAGCAAATGGGAGCACGATATGAAGCTACAAAGTGACCACACTTCGAACCGGTACAAAAAGCCAACATTCAGTTCCCCTCCCGACGATTTGGAGTTGGCTCGCGCTGCGGCAGTTCGCTCGACAGCGATGATCGCAACCGTCGAAGACCCGCACTTGGCATTGCTGGACTCCGGCGGCAGCGTTCACGATCTCGCCAGCCGATTCGAGGACGTTCGACTGCGACTCCTGGCTCGCAAACTACGCAAAGAACCCCTCTCCGCTGAGGAAGAAATGATTCTCACCGCGATAAACGACGCCCTGCGCGAGACCATGGTGATGCCGCCAGCGGAGTCGGAGCAAGTCAAGGCTGCGGTGGAAACCGCAGAGATTCTCTTGGAGCGGCTGCGGCGTGGCAGTAATAGCACTCTCTGATCCTCCCGACATCGGAGAGGGCGCACGATATGCCGATTACAAAGATTGGCTATTGACGAATTTTTGGCTGAAGATTTGCGCCTACTGCTTACTATGCCATGAGCACGTGGAGATCGATCATTACATTCCGCGACAATACGATGCATCCAAAATCGATGATCCAAACAATCTCCTTCTAAGCTGCCGAACCTGCGCCCGCAGGAAATCAGACTATCACCCTCTACACCGCGAGCGTAGGTCTCGTACGAAGGACACAACGGGCTTTCTCATCATCGACGTTCGCCGCGATGACCTGGGGCAAATATACGAACTGCACCAAGACGGGTCGCTCGAAGCGCGTTCCGACTCAAACGAAGTGGACCGAGCAATCTGGAACGTCTCGGAATTGCGCCTGGACCTCTATGACAGCCAACGTGCGCGGCTGCTAAAGAAGCTGGAAATTGTTGAACGGGGACTGATCGCTATCGACCAAGCAGATTCGTTGAGCGCGGAGATCATCAAAGATCTGCACGACGCGGTTCAGATCATCCTGCACGACCTGGCTGAGCGCGAGCCGCTCCTCCGCGCCTTTGATGTTCCCATGTCGGCACAATTGCGAGCTCGCTTGGTGGCGCTTCGATCAGAGCGCCCAGATGGGTGAGTCGCTCACTCCGTCTCGAGCGGCGGCGTCGACTCGACCTCGAACCACCACCAGCTCACGCCCTGCCGGCTGTCGCGGACCACGTAGTACATGAACGCCCGACCTTCTGGCGGCGTGTCGCTCTCGTCCTGCTCGCCGGGCACGAAGATCCAGTGGTTGTAGCTCTCCGGATCGTCGCTGTTGCCTGCGAGCAGCTCGCCCCAGGTCCTAAACCAGTCGCCGCTATAGGCCTCGTCGCGGTCCTCGAAGCTCTCGCCGTTGTTGACCGGGACCTCGAACACCTGCAGGTCCTCCTCGGGCGAGACCACGTCGATGCGCAGCGTCGATCCGAGCGGCACCTGGACCACGTCGCCGAGCTCGATCGGGGTGCTGTCGGTGGTCGGCACGCCCTCTTCGTCGACGAGGCCGACGCGGACCTCGGAGATCCGCGGGTTGCGATCGGGGTCGGGGATCGTGTCCGGGTCCGGCGCCTCGAAGCCCTCGAGCTCGACGCCGAACATCTCGGCGAGCACGAAGAGCTGCTCGATCGGACCGACGCTGAGCCGCTGAACGGCGTAGATGCAGTCGTTGGGCAGCTCATGGTCGCCCGAGAGCAGCTGCTCGGCGCACTCGTCGGTGCTGGTGCCGACGGGCGAGCCGCCGATCATCGTCAGCTCGATCGCCCCGCCGATCAGCACGTTGGCCGAGATCGGGACCACGTACTGGGGCACGCCCGTGCGGCCGATCAGGCAGGGGCTCGGCGGCTCGGGCAGGCTCTCTCCGCCGAGCTGGTCGAAGCTCGGCGCCTCGCAGGCGGGCAGCTCGTCGAGCCGCAGCGGCATCGCTTCCTGCAAGCAAGCGAACAGACCCTGGCCGGCCTGCAGCTCGCAGGCGATCCAGACCGGATCGATGAAGTCGGGCTCGAGCGGCCCGGTCGGTCCGACCAAGAAGGGCTCGATCGTGACGGTCTCGAAGGGCAGCGCCTGGGCCTTGGGCGTCTCGGCGTCGGCAGGGTCCGGCAGCAGCGGACCAGTGACGGCCGTGCGGATCGCCAGGATTCGGGTGTTGATGATCAACCGCGGGTCGGGCAGGTCCGTCGCGCACGCGCCGAGCAGGGGCAGCGCCAGCGCGAGGCAGACCAGCGAGCGGCGAGGCGATGACGTCCTTGCGGCCATGCGACTCGGCGAGTGTCGCACGGATGATAGGTTTCCTTAAGCCCCCAGAGGGGGGCTCTGGTTAGACACTGGGTTCGAGTGCCCTGCTCCCGACGGAGCTGCTCGAGTCCGGCACCGCCGCCGACTGCTCGCTGCCAGCTCCGAGCAGGCGTACGCAGCGGTCACCAGCAGCGAGGACGGCTGGCTGTTCGCAGCTCAGGGCGACGCGGCCGAGGTTCGGGTGCTGCCGGACCTGCTCGACGACGCGCAGCTGCGGATGTCGACCGACCTGCAGGGCGCGCCGCACTTGCTCGCAGCCACGACGGACAAGCTCCACGCCTACGGACCAGCGACGATCGGCCTGACCAAGAGCGACGAGCAAGGCACGAAGCTGCGCCTGCTCGGCGTCGACCTCGACGCGCTGTGAGGCTGTGAGTCAGCCCCCGGGGCTGCGAATTCAGAAGTCCAGGCGCAAGCCGATCGACGGAATGATCGGCAGCGAATTGACGGTCGTCTGGACCTTGAAGTCGTACCCGTAATTCACGAATTCGACGTTCTGTCGATTGTAGACGTTCTGCACGTCGACATACGTGGTGAATTGCATGATCGGCCAGGTCCAGGTCTTGTCGAGGCGCAGATCGAGCTGATGAAACGCAGGCAGCCGCCCGCCGTTGAGCGGCCCTTCGATCGGCAAATACGCGCCCGACTGCGCGTCGTAGACACCATCGGATGTCGGCGTATAGGGGTTGCCAGAGACCAACCGAAAGCGCGCGCCGAACCGCCAGCCGCGCGGAAATTCATAGCTGGCGATCAGCGTGAGGATGTGGGTCTGGTCGAAGTCGAACAACCCGAGCGGCTCGCCGGGCCCGAGCCGCCGCTCGCTGCGGGACAGCGTATAGGACACCCATCCATAGAGGTTCTGCGACAGGTTCTTGCGCAGCAGCACCTCCATGCCATAGATGCGGCCGGTGCCGGCGTTGGCGAAGCTCTCGGGGCCGATGCCACCGCTGGGCCGCGCGACGATGTCGCTCGAAGCCACGACGAGATCCCACAGCTCTTTATAAAAGCCGGTGACCTCGACGAACGCGTCGAAGGGCAGCTCCTGCGCGATACCGAGGCTGGCGTGGAGCGATCGCTGCAAGCCGAGCCGCGGGTTGCCGAACACGCTGTCGAACTGGACCGGCTGCTGGATGCCCTGCGAGTAGAGGCCGACGCCGCCCTTGAGGAAGGTCTTCTCCGCCAGCTGGATCGAGAAGCGCAGGCGCGGATCGACGGCCGCGCGATCGATCGGCGAAGCGAACCACTCCAAGCGAACGCCGGGGAACAGCTGAACCCGCTTGCCCGCGGCGATCGTGAGCGTCGAATAGAGCGCACCGCGGAACAGCCCGGCCGAGACCTCGCGGCCGACCGCCGACGAGGCCGGCGGACCGCCACCCTCCGCCGTGAAGGGGGCCGCGGTCACGGCGATGTCGAAGAGCGTGGCGGTCAGCTCGGCGCCGACGCGGACGCGCAGCCACTTGCTCGGCTGGTTGGACAGCTCGGCGCGCGCGCTGATGTCGTCGGTGACGACGTCGAGGTCGAGGATGTCGAGGATGCCCAGCTCGGTTCGGCTGCGCCGGTACGCGGGCGTGACCAAGAACTCCCACGAGCCGAGCCGCTTGCGATAGACCAGATCGATGCGTGAAAAATACTGCGAGGTCTCGACTTGGTTGCGGACCTCGGTCTCCTCGTCGGGGTCGTCGTTGGGACCCGAGAAGATCAGCTTGGTCTGGTCGCTGCTGCCGAACGCCCGGACGCTCAGCTCGCCCTCGCTGACCGGATAGTCGAAGAACGCCTGATAGTCCCAGTAGCGTGGCGCGACGGCGAAGTTGAGCCCGGCGTCCGGCGGGACCACGCGCGGCAGCAAGAAGTCGATGTAGCTGCGACGAGCCGCGACGATGAAGCTGCCCTCGCCGACCGGGCCCTCGACCAGCGCTCCGGTGTCGAACACGTTGGTGTCGACGAAGCCGTGATAACCGTCGCGTCGACCCTTGCGCGGCTGGACATTGACCACTCCGCCAATCGCGTCGCCGTAGCGACCGTCGAAGTTGCCCGGGATGAAGTCGATCTGCGCGAGCACCTCGGACGCGAACACCGAGCGCAGGCCGCCGAAGTGAAACAGGATCGGGATCTCGTGATAGCCAAAATAGATCGCCGAGTCCTCGGGCGCGGAGCCGCGGATCACCAGCAGGCCCGCGCCAAAGGGCGGCCGCGCGACACCGGGAAAATTGAGCACGGCCTTGAGCGCGTCACCCTGCGTGCCCGGGACGGTCTTGAGCTCCTCGACGCTCAGCGAGCGCTCGACGACCTCGGGCATCGGCTCGCGCTCGGTTCGGACCTCGGTCCGGTAGGGGTTGGTCGGTTCGCGGCGCGGCCAGAGGTTGAGCTCGAGCTGCTTGTCGGCCCGCAGCTCGACGACCTGCTCGGTGCGCTCGTATCCGGGCGCGAGCACGATCACTCGGACCTTCCCGTCGGGGACGCCGCGCAGAGAGAAGCGGCCCTCGGCGTCGCTCTCGGCACGGACCTGCCACGCCGGCTCTTGGTCGGGATCTTCGTAGAGGGTCTTGGTGATCGGGCCGACCGGGAGGTCGCCGGCTGGGATCGCGATCACGGTCGCGGCTTGGATCGGCGTGCGAAAGCCGGACTCGCGCAGGCGTCCGACGATCCGCTCGGGGCCCTCGGCGGACAGGTCTGGGTCGGCCTCGATCGTGTCGGGCTCGACCTCGTCTGGTTGGGGATCGGGCTCGTCGGGCTCGGGCTCCGGCTCGAATGGCCTCGGCGGCGCGACGTCGAACCCGATCGAGAGCACGACCTCGACCGCCTCGCCCTCGTAGGTGGCCGGCTCGTAGCGCAGCGCAGCCACGACCGCGAGCGCGGCCGCGTCGAGCCCCCGGTCCGGGCTCTCGAGCACCTTCGCCTCCTTCGGTACGCCGTCGGTCCCAACCACGTACTCGACGACGATCCGGCCGCTGGGTGGCTCGTCGAGCTCGAGCAGCTCGGGTGGATACTCAAAGGTCGCCGGGGTGATCAGCTCGGGCGGAACCAAGCTGCTCGGTACCTCGGCCTGATCCTCGGGCGGTGCTGCGAGCACCCGAGCGGGGTCGAGCGACGCCATCAACCCGAGCGCGAGCGCGAGCACGAAACGAGCTCGTGGAGCTTGGCTGGAAAGACGCATCGACTGGCGGCGAAGGTGACCGAGGCTGGAGGGAAGTCTCCGAATTCGCCCGCAAAAGCCCATCCAGTGCGTCTACAGACGACGGTCGAAGCACAAGCGCGCGAACTCCGGCCTCGGCTCGTCAGTCCTCGAGCGTGAACACGTAGTCGTAGGTCAGCTCGAAGTCGACCGGCTGACCGTTGGTCGCGATCGCCGGCTTGAACCGAGCCTTCTTGAGCGCCTTGATCGCGACCTCGTCGCAGCCCTGACCGATGCCCTTGACCAGCGTGACCTTGCGGATCTTGCCGTCGCGCTGAACCTGGACGCGCAGGACCACCTTGCCCTCGATGCCGAGCTCCTTGGTCGCGGGGCAGTCGATCTCCGGCACCTTGAGGGTGACCGGCGTCTGCTTGACGAAGAGCTCGCTGCGAGGCTCCCACTTGCTCGCGGTCCCGTCCTCCTCGCCCTTGGGATCGCCGCCGCTCGGCGGGGTCTTCTTGGCCTTGCCCTTGCTGTCCGCCGCTCCAGTCCCGCCGTACTCGCCCCCGCTGCCCTCCGGCACGATCACGCCGCTGTTGCCGTTCTGGGTGGTCTGGCTGAGATCCCAGCGCTTGGCTGGCGCGGGCTCGGGTTGGACAGGCTCGGGCGTGGGCTCGGGCGCCTTCTTGGTCTTGGGCTTGGGCTCCGGTGGAGGCTCGGGCGGCGGCTCCTCGGGCTTCACCTCGGGCTCCGGCTCGGGCTCGGGCTCGGGTTCAGGCTCCGGCTCGGGCGGCTCTTCTTCCTTCTCTTCCGGCAGCTGGGCGACCTCGAACTCGATCAGCTTGGGCTTCTCCTCGACGATGTTGCAGCCGAGCTTGGTCGGCATGTCGAGCGAGAGGAACGCGACGAGCAGCAGGTGCCCGATCACGGCGCCGATCAACGCGATCCCGGACCGCCCTCGGCTCTCGCGGATGAACTCGTAGAGCAGGTACCCGGCGATCGCCGCCAGGAAGATCAGGATGTAGGTCGTCGCGTCCCAGCTCGATCCCCCCGCCTCGGGCAGTCGACTCAGCCCGAGCGTGATGGTGATCGGGGACGTGAGCGGAGCGGCCATCGTCGAGGTCAACGGTGGGAGCGGGTTTCAGCCTTCAGCTTTCTTCGGCTGCTCGGTCGCGATCGCGTACTTGGTCACACCATTGTCGCGCAGCAGGTCGATGAGGTGCACCATCGCGCCGACTTGGGCGTCGGTGTCACACTGCACGATGCCCTGCAGCTCGGGGTTCTGCTTGACCCGCGCGGTGATCTCTTGGCCGATCTTTTGATCGACCTCTTCGGGCGTACCGATCACCGGCTCGCCATCGATGGCGTACTCGTTCTCGCCCCGACAGACCAACACGATGCTCTGCGGCAGCTCGCCGAGGCTCTGGCCCGAGGCGGCGTCGGGCTTGTCGACCTGCATGCCCTCGATCTGGTTGATGGTGGTGGTGGTGACCATGAAGATCACCAGCAGCACCAAGATGATGTCGACCATCGGGGTGATGTTGATCCCGGTGATCTCTTCGTCGTCGTCGAGGGATCCTGCTGCCACGGTATTCGCTCTCGGTGGGGGTTTACTTGCTCGTCCGATCGACCAGCTGGGAGACGGCCATGCCGGTCAGGCCTTCGGCCTCGGCGAGCGTCCGCTTCACGCGGCGCTGGAACGCGTTGTAGGCGATCACGGCCGGGATCGCGACCATAAGGCCGATCGCGGTGGCGACGAGCGCCTCGGAGATGCCGGTCATGATGTCGCGGGCCTCGTCGCCGGTGGTCACGCCCTGCTCACCGAGCAAGTGGAACACGCGGAGGATCTCGAGCACGGTGCCGAACAGCCCAATAAAGGGGGCGTTCGAGCCGACGGTGCCGAGGAAGCCGAGGTTGCGCTCGAGCCGGAGCTTCTCGGCCGGGCGATTGCCCTCGAGCAGCGCCTTGGCGGCGTTGGGGCCCCGGTCGGCGACCTCGAGCATGCTCGCGACCATGCGAGCGCCAGGCGAGGGCACGCCCTTGACCAGCTTGGCCGCGCCCTCGAGATCATCGTCGGAGAGCGATTGATTGATCGCCTTGGTCAAGCCGCTGTCGCGGCCGTCGATGCTGCGGAAGAACATCCAGCGCTCGATCGCGATCGCGAGGCTCGCGACGCTGAGAGCTACGAGGATCCAGAGCACCCAGTCGGCACCCAGCAGCGCGAGTTGGAGGAAGGCGTCTTGCAGATTCATGAGCGGTGACGTGGGTGGCTCAGCCCTTGGAGGGCTGACTCG